>JAKATR010000011.1 GCA_021818675.1 Thermoplasmata archaeon
TTTTAAACATAATTTTTATATGTTCCTATGATTCACTCGCAATGATTGGAGCAATATTATCGGGTGGCTACGGGAAGAGATTAAAACCTCTGACAGATGAGATTCCCAAATCACTTATTGAGATAAAGGAAAAATACACAATTATGGACAGGCAGCTTTATGATTTCCAGAATGCAGGGGTAAAGGAGATATACATACTTTCCGGACACCTCGGGGAAAAAATAGAGGAAAGGTATGGAAAGACTCACATGGGAATGAACTTTCACTATCTTAAGGAAGATAAGCCCATGGGTACACTATATTCAGTAAGAAATCTTATGAAAAATTGTCCGGATCAGGATATTTTGCTCAGAAATGGAGACACAATAACAGATCTTAACTTCAATGAATTTATTAAATTTTCTGAAAATTCCCCATTTCAAATGATAATGTTCATTTACAGAATGAAGAGTCCTTTTGGTATTGTAGAGACACTGGGAGATCAGATAACAACTTTCAAGGAAAAACCATTTTTAAGATATTTTATAAATGCCGGAGTTTATTATATAAAATCCTCTGCGAGGGATATATTTTTTGCAGAATACCTTAATAAAGATATAGAAACAACTGTATTTCCTGAACTTGCACGAAGAAAACTGATCGGAGCTTACAGAGAAGATACTTTCTGGATGGGCATTGACAGCGAGAAAGACCTTGAAACTGTAAGAAACCAGTATTCAGGACGGGTAGATTATCCATGGGGATATATAAAGAACGCATTTTCCGGTGACAATATTTCAATTATGTCATACCACCTGAAGGAAAACTCCAGAATGTCCATTGAATTAAAGGAAAGAAGCGTTATGCGGTTTGTTGAAGGTGAAGGTCTGTTACATTCCCAGAAGGATGTAATTTATGCGAAAGATACTGTATTCGATAAACCAGGTAAGGTGGAAATTTTATGCCACAAAGCTACAGAATTTGAAATTATATCAAATTCAAAATAATGGTTTCCACATAACATACGCATCTGATCCATCGCTATAATAAGATGGAAGGTTGGAGGTAATGGAATAACCAAGCCTTTTATAGAATTTTATTCCAAGCTCATTATCAGTTCTAACTTCCAGTCTCACGCTAAGGATGCCCAGATATCTACACTTCTCCTCGAAATTCTTCATTAATTCCTGACCTATGCCCAGATTCCTATATTTTTCCCTTGTAGCAAGAAGAAGAACTCTGGCGTCATGTTGAGTTTTTCTGCTTCCAGCAAGAAATCCAATAATTTGCTTTCCATTGGTGAAGACGTAAAATCCTTCATGCCAGGAGAGAAAAATTTCATAAACAACGCTCTTAGAGTAGGATTCGGATAGGGAAGAACTGCATATCTCCATGACTTCATCAATATCCAGAGGATCGAACTGTCGTATCCCTCCGATCTCGAAAGTTGTCATGGCCATGAAATGAATAATTTTCCTATGCATAATAATTTTTGCAAACATCATGGTTTTACTGATAAGTTATTTTTGACTCAATCTTTTAACAAAGCCTTTCTTCTTCTTATTTCTCTGTTATAAGCATCTGCAATTTCAGCAAAACCAACGGTTCCGAATATCATGGTATGATCCTTAGAATCAACAACCGCCAGTTTTCCCCCCGGTTCCCTCGTTAGCTTATCAAGAGCTTCGTGAATATTCTCATCCTTGGAAATAATTGGTATTTCGGTTGACATCACTGATGACACTGGCCCGCTAATGTCCCCATTGAGATCAATATTCTCTATTGAGAGATATCCAACAAGTTTCCCATTATCAACGATCATTATGGATTTTGTTTTACTCTCTCTCACTTTGCTAACTGCTTCCTTGATTGTCGCATTGCTTGGGACATTGATGAAATCCCTCTTCATGGCGTCAAACACAGAAATTTTGTCCATGATTGGATTCTCATATTCATAACTGTGTGCAGGTGAATCACGCCTGGTATTAACCTGAGATCTATAGATAGAATACTTATTTCCGGATATAAAATAGCTCACAGTAGTGGCAAGCATAAGGGGAATGAACAAAGCATAGGAACCTGTCATTTCCGTACCCATAATAATTATAGCAATGGGGGCCTTGGAAATCCCTCCGAAGAATGCTATCATTGAAACTATGATAAACTCTGCAAAGTTCAGGAATGAAAATACAGGTAAAAGTGCATGAAAGGGAATAAAGATAGCAACCCCAAGGAATGCCCCTGAAACAATTCCCGGAGCAAAGACTCCTCCGGAACCCCCAGATCCAACTGTCAATGAGGTTGCAACTACCTTTAATATGAAGAGCAGCAGGAAAAACATTGAAGCATAAAGCCAGAATCCATTATAAAACAAATTAAAATTTTCATCCAGAAGCTGTTGAACCCAGCCATAACCAAGACCAATGACCTCAGGAAATTTTATGGCCATAAGGCCCATTATTAGGGCACCTATGGCAGGTTTAACCATTTTGGGAATTTTCTTCCTCCTATTGAAAAATCCCTGAATTCCATAGAATGTTTTAACATAAAAAATTCCACCCAACCCTGTGGCTATTCCTATTATGAGGTATGCCAGTAACGCTGTGGGATGAAAAAAACCTATTGTTGTGGTAATTGGAATATCAAAAATAGTTTTGTAGCCAACGAAGTAACCGAATATGGAATATCCAACAACTGAAGCAATTATTGCCGGGATGAGAGCTTCAACCTCAAAATCTCTTCTGTATAGAATTTCAGTGCTGAGAATAGCCCCGCCTAATGGAGCAAGAAAAATACTTCCTATACCGGCTCCAATTCCTGCAGCCACTGCTATTCTTCTGTCTTTGTCACTTAATCCGAAAACGTCAGATATCATTGATCCAAAGCCAGCAGCTATTTGAGCAGTTGGGCCTTCCCTCCCGGCACTACCTCCTGATCCAATTGTTATGGCTGATGCAACTGTCTTTACCAGAGGGATTCTTTTCCTTATCTTCCCCTGTTTGTTATGAAAAGCATCTATGGCAGCATCCGTCCCGTGTCCTTCCGCCTCAGGCGCAAACTTGAAAATTATAAAACCGGAAATTATTCCTCCTATTACAATTGAAACCGGTATAAGATAAAATTTATAATTTGTCGGAAAGGAATAGAGAGAGGTTCCTGACACTATTCCAGATCTCGGAAGAGTAAATCCTGTTAAATTTTGAAATAGATAGATTGTAATGAGGTCTATTGCGGAATATAATGCCAGTGCCCCAAACCCTGCAACAATACCAATTACGATCCCTAAGAGGGTCCACTTACCGGTGGTTGTGGATAAAATTTTCCTTAAAATATTATGCAGGGTCTGCCTCAAAATCATGGCAAATTAGGTATTAGAATTTCATTATTAATATTAACTTGATCAAATAACAAATTTTGATGATTTGTACTGCAATAAGATATGGAAAATTGAAGTTATTGTCAACAGATAGGGATTAATGGTTGAAATACTCAATCGTTCAGCATTAAGAAACTCATTTCAATAAAGGTAAATGCACATTTTTAAGAACAAATAAATTCATTCACAGGATATTGGATCATGAATATCAACGAACTCACTCTATCAATTTTACACATATTCTGAAAATTTTATGTGTTTGAATGCGCAAAAGTATTATATCGATTTATTCATAGAATCATGATAAATCTCAAATGATGACAAGTATTGAAGATCAGATTGACCGATTCAGGAAAAATATGATTGGGGAAAGAAGAAGTCCATACACCGTGAAGGAATATTCATTTCTTTCATCAATATTCCTCAAATTTGTAAACAAGGATCTTGATCAATGTACACCTGCCGATATAGAAAATTTCAAGCTCTATCTTGCAGTAGAAAGAAAATATTCGAAATCTTCACAGTATCTTGCAATAAAAGCAGTCAAACATCTCTTTAAATCAAGAAATATTAAACCTCCCGAGAATCTAATCGCGCCTAGGAGATCGGCTAAAATGCCTGTATATTTGAGCCAGAGTGAAATGGAAAGGCTGGTGGAGGCTTCAAGGGAAGATTTAAGAGATAGAGCAATGATTCTTCTGCTGCTTTATACCGGGATGAGAGTTGGAGAGCTGTGCAGTCTAAAACCGGAGGATATTGACACAACGGAAGGACTTATTCGGGTTCGTTCAGGAAAGGGTGATAAAGACAGAATAGTGCTTATCCCGCCGGAATGTTCTGAGGTATTATCCCAGCTTTATTCAGGTAAAATTAAATCAGGAAAATTTTCAGAGTATTTTTTTGGAACAAGAAATGGCAAGATTCACCCTACTACTGTTGAAAGAATTGTTAGAAACAACGCAAAGAAGTGTGGAATTGAAAGGAAAGTGACCCCGCATACCCTCAGGCACACATTTGCCACGACCGTATTGAAAAATGGCGGTGATATACGGTTTATCCAGCAAATTCTTGGCCATGCCAGTATTGCCACCACGCAGATTTATACACATATCGACAGTTCAACGTTAAGAGATATGTATTCGAAATACCGCCCAAAAATTTGAGAGGATGTTCAAATTTAATTCTTTCTAGTTACCAGATAGTCTGAAAGCCAAAGGAGGAACTCTTTTGTCCCCCTGTCTCCATTAATCGTATTCAAATATTTCTTTCCAGATGAAATAAACTGATCAATGAGCTTCTTTGAATAGTCATATGAACCTGATTTCTCTACTATTTTCTTAATTTTTTCAAATTCAGCATCAGAAACATTTCCTCTTTTAAGAATACCCTCAATGAATTGAGATTCATCTTTTCCGGAATATTCCATTGCTTTAATCATAAGGAGCGTTTGTTTTCCTTCATTAACATCACTTTTTACAGGTTTTCCTATCTCCTCTTCCTTTCCGAATAATCCTATGATATCATCATGAAGCTGGAATGCGAGACCGGTTAGGCATCCATAAGCACTGATGGCTGCTGTTGATCCTTCGTAACCAGCAAGTGTTGCACCCAATAGCAATGGGCCTTCCAGGGTGTATTTCGCAGTTTTCCACAGGTGAAGCCTTATGAGATCATTCATTTTCAGTTTCATACCAGTAGTGGTTAGCATATCAATTCCTTCACCATAGCCTGTTATTTTGGTTATTGAAATGAGTTCTTTCATAGCCTTGTTCTTAATTTTATCGCTAAAATTGGTTTCAGCAAGAGCCTCATATGCATATGTCATCGCAATATCTCCCGCAACAATTGCTATGTTCTCTCCCATTCTTCTGGCTTCCCTCATGCCCGCAAAATCTTTTTCTAGAACCTTGTGTAGAGAGGGTTTTCCTCTCCTAAGATCACTCTGATCCATAATGTCATCATGGATCAGGAAAAAAGATTGGGTTAATTCTATTGATATAGATGCCTTGTACACTTCCGGATTTGGCTCACTGAAAAGATTATGTCCACAGACAACCAGTATCGGCCTTATTCTTTTACCACCCTGAACCGTATAATCGGCAATCTGTCCTATGAGTTTCTTTATGCTCGAGTCATTGATTTCAGAAACCTTTCTTTCAAAATATCTTGAAAGCTCCAGATTGATTTTATTTCTTGCCTCTGAGATGAATTCATTGGGATTCATTACTGTGCTGTCCTGAACCATATGGCATAGAATCATTAAAGTGTATTTATCGCTTTATGTATAAATGGATCAGCTTCTTGGATGTATTAAGTGCTGCGGTATAGACGAAGCAGGGAGGGGACCGGTTTTTGGACCAATGGTCATTTCCATGGTTTGTGGGGATGTTAATAAAATAGCAGCTACAGGAGCACGCGATTCCAAGGATATGAGTCAAAGCTCGAGAGAAATTGCGTATGATAAAATATTGAAAACTGCTGAACTTGTTAAATTTGAGATCATCAGCAGCAGAGAAATTAATCGTCTCATGGATTCAATGACACTCAATGAAATCGAGGGCAAGTATGTGCTGAAACTTTTGGAATACGCTGAATATCCGGTAATTGTTGATTCATTTGATGTTAATGCAGATCGATGTTCTGGCACGCTTTCTCAAAAAAGTGGAAAAGATGTAATATGCAGACATAAAGCGGACAGAGACTATCCTAATGTTTCCGCTGCGTCAGTGATAGCCAAAGTTATTCGTGAAAGAGAAATGGACAAAATCAGGCTTAGATATCCGGGAATTGGCTCCGGTTATCCTTCTGATCCTTACACAATAGAATATCTCCGATATGCCCTTGAAAACAAGATCGACCTGAAAGATATAGTAAGAACAAAATGGAAAACCTTCACAAATGCTTTGAATGATACAATGCAGAAGAGATTGTAATTCAGTATCTAGATTTTTATTACGTCATGGAAAACAATAATACCATAGTTTCCAGATTTACAAATCAAACATCTGATTAATCATGGGGAATATTTTGTATTGTTGCCATAACATTTTTCATATTATCAAAAATTTATATTGAAGATACTAAGTATGCGCCAGAAAGACTTCTCAATTTAGCAGAATTTGAAAGGAATTAAGAAAACATGAATGAATAAGGAAAATCTAGTCTTACAATACTTTACAATAAGTTAATGTATTTTAGGTTATTCTTGTGTTGTGCCACAAGATGAATTAGGAAGGGATCAGGCTGAGATAGCTGATGATTATAATGAGAGAGGGGTTTCATTCTTTAACCTTAATAAATACCCTGAAGCAATAAAAGAGTTTACCAGAGCAATAAAGGTATTACCAAAAGATCCAGATTATTATTTTAACAGAGGATTATCCTATTATTCTATGAGGATGTATGAACCTGCAATAAAGGATTTCAAGAAGTCCATAGAATTATACCCTGAGCATGCAGATTATTATAACGCAGCCGGTGCAGCTCTCGAAGATTCTGGTGATCTTCAGGGAGCTTATGATCTTTTCACTCAGGCGATAAAGATCGAAGGAGATATACCTGATTATTACTATAACCGCGGAAATGTGTTGTGGAAATTGAAAAGACTCAACGAAGCTCTGGATGATTATACCGAAGCGGTGAGATTAAACAGCATGGATCAGATTTTTGTCTACCGAAGATACGAGTTACTCATGGAAATGGGTCAAAAGGAAAAAGCTCTAAAAGACATCGAAACTGCAATATCACTTGTACCGGAGAATTTCAACTATCATCTCATCAAGGCAGAAACACTGGCTAAAATGGGAAAAAAGAAGGAGGCTCTTGAAGCATTTGAAGAGGCCTCAAGATATATTTCACAACCTGAACTAATTGAGGAAAAGAGAAAAGAACTCGAAAAGCTTCTTTAATGGAAGAAATAAAGGGTAAATGGGTTGGTTAATGAATCTTTTAACGCTCTCAATTTAAGGGATTACCAGAGGGATGCAATAGATTTTGTAATCAACAGTCTCAGGGAAAAAAACGGGGCTATACTGGAATCTCCTACAGGTTCAGGCAAAACAATTATGGGTTTGGTCTCTGCAATATCATTTGCGAGGGAAAGCGGGAAAAAAATTCTATATCTTACAAGAACAAACTCTCAACAGTCTCAGGTTATTGAGGAAATCAGGGCTATTCAAAAATTTGTTGAAATAAAAGCAACAGCAATACAGGGAAGGGGAAACCTATGTCCTCTTTACAGGGAAATTGAGAACGAGGACGATTTTACGTCTGAATCACTATCCAAGATGTGTTCTTCAAGAAAGAAAAAAGTTGTGGAGGGGCATCAGGAAGCTTGCAGATTTTACAATCCCAGGGTGAAATCCAACGAAATAAAAACCAGGATTATAACCGAGCTTATCAGTCCTGAAGCTGTTTATGAAGAGCTTGCACCTCTTGATATCTGCCCATATGAAAGCATAAAATATGCAATGAGGGATGCAGAGATTTGCATAATGCCATATTCTTATTTCCTAAATCCCGGAATAGCACCATCGGTGTTGTATAACTGGAGAGCTTCAAGGGAAAGCATCGTCATTATTCTGGATGAAGCTCACAATCTCCCTGAGCTTTCAAGAGGGATTTTCTCCTTCAAAATAACCATGAGGCAGATTGAGCTCGTGGAGAAAGAGTGTGCCGATTATGGCGATCCTGAATTCCTACCAAGGGTCAGGGCCAGCGATATATGTGAATACATCAGAAACGCAATTATAGATATGGAAAAAGAGAGACTTTCAGAACAAAAGGAAAGTCGAATAATGTTTCAGGATTTCATAGATTATATTCAAATAACAGGGAAATTGACACAGGATAATCTGGATTATGTTATTGGTGGATTGGAGACCCTTGGTGATAGCATAGAGGAGGCTAAGGAAAAGCTGGGAAAGGTTCCCAGATCACATGTTAAAACCCTTGCCTCTGAATTGAATTTTTGTCTCACAGCAGAAGAATCAAACTATATCGCCATAATAAGGAAAGATAATGGAGGAATTTTTGAGGCGTACTGTCTTGATCCATCCATCGTTTTGGAACCTCTTCAGGAATCTGCAACGATTCATCTGTCCGGCACTCTGCGACCATTTGATATTTATTGCAGGATGACAGGGTTTGAGGATTTACCTGCAAAAGCTATTGAAAATGTTTTTCCAGAGAAAAATCTTCTCATTGGTTATAAAAAAGGGATCGGCACAAGATTTTCAGAATTGAACGCTGAAATGCTTCAAAAGATAGGGTTGGAAATACAATTGATCACAAAGACAATCAAACGGAAGACCATTGTGTTTTTTCCGTCAAGAAATCTGATGAATGAGGTCATAGACATAGTTGGGAATAAAGGAATCCTCATTGATTCTGGCGATCTTGATCAGATAGATCTGATGCATTTAATAACAAAATTTAAGAATGGAAACCGGCCATTATTTACCGTCATTGGAGGAAGACTATCAGAAGGGGTAAACTTGCCAGGGGAACTTCTGGAAATAGTTGTTCTGGCGGGTATCCCATATCCAAAACCTGACGTTAAACAGAGAACTATAATGGCATATTATGATCATTTATATGGAAGAGGATGGGATTATGCCGTTACTTTTCCAACGCTGGTAAAGATGAGACAGACCATAGGCAGACTTATACGAAATGTTGATGACAGGGGCGTTGCCATAATTCTGGATGAGAGAGCAGAAATTTTTAAAGATTATTTCAAAGGCTTAAAGGAATTCAGTGACGTCAGTAAAGAAATAGAGTCTTTTTTCGTCAAATGAAATAATCATGAATACTGTGAATGGTTAATTTTAAATCCACCTGATGTACTATACATTCATGCTTGCTGCAAGGATTCACAGCCCCGGTGGAATTGAATATCTGAAGCTGGATAAAATTGAAGAACCTGAAATGAACGATGGAGAGATTCTTGTTAAAGTCAAGCTGGCGGGATTTAATCCGCTGGAATACAACCTCATAAATGGAAAAGTAGTATATTCCGTAAAGCCCTTTCCTCATATTCCTGGTTCAGAGATCCTTGGGGAAGTTCTTAATGATGGAAAAACGGTAAAAAAGGGGGACCGGGTAATTATCTATAACCGGATCTTTGACGGAAATTGCGATCTGTGTCTCTCAGGGAGGGAAAACCTGTGTTATAACGGCGGTCTCTGGGGTGTAATGACAAACGGCGGTCTTACTGAAAAGATATTGATCAACGAGAAGAATATTGTGAAAATACCGGATTCAATCCCAGATGACATAGCAGTATCAATACCCATAGGTGCACTCACTGCATATCACGCCTTAAGGAAGGCTAATGCTTCAGCAGGAAAGAGCATCCTTATTTACGGGGCCTCCGGAAACACAGGAATCTTTGCCGCCCAGATTGCGCGGATCATGGGCTTAAGAGTTTACGGTGTATCCAGAAAGACATGGGTCAAGGATTATGGTGTCCTGAAAACATTTCTCATGGATGAGATCCCGGAAGCAATGTCTTTTGATATCGTTGTCAATTCACTTGGATCAAGTTTCTGGCAAAGTTCAATCAGTCACGTTAAACAGGGAGGTTCTCTTGTCTCCTTCGGCGTTCTTACGGGAAAGGAAACCAATCTCGATATCGCCACACTATATACAAGGGAAATTCAAATAGTTGGGAGCACAGGGGGAACCAGAAACGATCTTATGGAGCTTCTTAAAATAATGGATACAAATCAATTTAGAGTTCCTGTGGCAAAAAAATTCAAGCTTGAACAAATCAGAGAGGCCATAGCCTATTATGAAACAGTTAGGGATGGAAGAGTTTTAATTGAAATATGAAAATTTAACATTCAAAATCAGGTATGGTTAGAGCGATCTCAGCTTTCCAATTCTCTCAGCAATATTTCCTCCATAGATATATGATGCAGAAACGAGGATATTTGCACCGGCATCCAGAGCCTTTTTTCCGGTGACATCATTTATACCGCCGTCTATTTCAATCATTGTATTCAGGTGGTTTTTATCTATAAATTTTCTTGCCTCTTTTACATTATTCAAACTCATTTCAATGAAGGACTGCCCTGAGAATCCGGGATATACAGACATTACCAGAAGAATGTGGGTATCTTCCAGAAATTGCTCTATCTTTGAGAATGGAGTATCGGGATTTATGACAATACCAAATTTTTTCCCGGAATCTCGAATCTCTTTAAAGGTCTCCTTAATGTTACACAATGATTCATAATGAATCAGAAATATGTCAGCACCGGCATCTGAAAACTTTTTCCAGTATTTGTCCGGTCTTTCAAGCATGAGGTGAACCTCAAGCGGTACCGTAGCTACACTTCTGATTGCTTTGACCATATCAGGGCCCATGGTGAGATTGGGAACAAAATGGCCGTCCATGACATCTAAATGAAACATGTCAGCATGAGCAGCTTCTGACAACTTAATTTGTTTCCCAATTTCCGAAAGTTTACTGGAGATTATTGAAGGAGAGATTAGAACCATGACAGTTTATTTCAATTACGTATTAGATTTTCACTCATATGATCATTTGCCTGTTTGATTTGCCAGAATGTAATCATAAGCTTTTTTTATTATTTCTTTCTGGTTCTGGAAGGATAAGGTTTTTAGTGAGTCATCCAGCGATAGCCATACGAAACCGGTGTGTTCATTTGATATCCGTACCTCAGCGTCTTCGGAAACAATTCCCAGGTAGAGAGATACCTTTTTCCAAATTTTTTCACCCTCATATGTATACCAGTATTGCTGAAGTTCTCTAAAACCATCGATGGGATTAACAGAAAGACCTGTTTCCTCAAAGGCCTCCCTCTTTGCAGCATCGAGTTCACTTTCGCCCTTTTCTACATGCCCCTTTGGCATATCGAGAAAACCTTCTCTTCTTTTTAGAAAGAGAAATTCTATCTTATCTCTGTTTCTGAATATTATTATACCGGAACTTATCTCTTCTTTCATATCCCTAAACCTATTGCGGAAATGAAATTAAAGTTTCCATATGAATTCAATCGAAAATCATCCTTTAGTATGGCCTATAAGGGATTTTGTCGGTTAACAATAGAATATAATGAGACGGATTACACTCATATTACCTGACCAAATAATTAGATACGATTAGATATTTCTGTAAGTGAATTGTTACATAAAGTTATGAAATCCATTTGAGTTGAGTCTTACCCTTTAGGGCGATCCAGAATATATTTTGAATCTTATAGATATTATCAATGGTATTATTATATGACTGTTAATATTATAATAAATATCTATTTAAATTCCAACTTCAACAACGCATTTATTGCCGCCGTCCGAGAACCTTTCCGTAATTTTAAAATCTTTCTCTCCAGATTCGCTAATAACGTTTGTTCCTAAAACTCCGCAAACAATTTTGCTATTTGTCCTTGCAAGTTCATAAAAGATGCAGTTATGCCTGATTATTCTAACAGTATCTCCATCTATTTCCATTCTTGCGTAGTAACCCATTCGGTTTAATGCCTGAACAAAATTCTTCAGTTTCTCAACCTTTTCATCTCTTGTGGTTAAATTGCTATCCTGATCAGAAAATCCTGCCTGATGAATCATCCTGTCTGCTACTTTCCCCAGAATTATATTCAGCTGATCCTGTCCAAGGGTCTTCTGAATTTCGTCCAGAAGTATGGTGGATAGTTCGGCATATTTCTTAGGAAACAGGTCCAGTCCCTTATCTGTAATTTCATAATGCTTCGAGGGTCTTCCACTTTTGGCTTTCTTAAAAAATCCTTTCACGTATCTCATTTTCTCCAAGGAATCCATGTGTTCTTTAACCGCAGTTTTGTTGATTAAAAGGAGTTCAGAAAGTTCAGCCATGCTTCTCTCTGATTCTCCCAATAAATTCAGAATATTGTTTTTCATTTCTCCAAGGAGACCTTCAACTGCCAGATGGTTTTCCATAATATGTCATAATGCCATCTGTATATAAGTAGTTTACCAACTTTAAACATAAGAAAGTGTTTAAATAGAAAAAATCAATCATGGGAATAATGACTGAACTTATAATCAAGAATCTAAGCGCAAGAGTTGAGGGAAAGGAAATCCTCAGAGATGTCAATCTTACTGTAAGAGGCGGTGAAATTCATGCTCTAATGGGTCCAAACGGTGCAGGTAAAAGCACCCTTGGAAACGTTCTAATAGGCCACCCAAATTATGAGATTACCGGAGGCTCAATAAAGCTTGATGGCGTTGAACTGGTTGGAAAATACCCTGAAGAACGTGCAAGGGCAGGATTGTATCTAGCATTCCAGAGCCCTGTTGCAATACCAGGGGTAAAACTATCTGCTTTCCTCAGAACGGCCTATAAAAATCTTCATCCGGAGGAAAAACTATCAGTTAACGATTTCTATAAACTCGTATCTTCTCACCTGAAGAAAGTTGGACTTGATGAATCATTCATGTCAAGATCAGTAAACGATGGCTTTTCCGGAGGAGAAAGGAAGAGGCTGGAAATACTTCAAATGGTCATATTGAGACCAAAGATCATTGTTCTCGATGAAATTGACTCAGGTCTGGATGTAGATGCACTGGGCCTAATATCTGATGAAATTCTGCAATTCTTCAACGATCAGACGGCATTCCTCATTGTAACGCACTATCAGAGGATTCTGAAGAGAATAGATCCGCAGTTTGTCCATGTATTAATGAATGGTAAAATTGCAAAGGAAGGAGACAGGGAACTTGCGTTAAGGATTGAAAACGAAGGATATGACTGGATAAGGGGTAATTAATATGGAAATACAAAACATGAGTAAGGATGAAGAAATAGAAAAATTGCTGGAAAGTGTAAAAAATATCACCTCCAAGAAGAGCGATTGGGAATTTAAGGATTCATTTAAACCACAATATACCACAGGTAAAGGACTGAACAGGAAGGTCGTGGAAGAGATTTCAGATATAAAGAACGAACCAGACTGGATGAGAAGAATCAGGTTAAAAGCTCTGGAAATCTTCGAGGCCAAACCAGTTCCAACATGGGGGCCGGATCTTTCCGGAATAGACTGGGAAAACATTTCATATTACAACAAACCGGGAGACAGCAATACCAACAGTTGGGATGATGTACCGGAAATGATAAAGGATACTTTCCAAAAGCTGGGCATTCCAGAAATGGAGCAGAAATATCTGGCTGGATCTGTGGCTCAATATGAAAGCGAAGGTGTCTATCACTCACTGAGAAAAGTTTGGGAGGACAAAGGAGTAGTTTTCATGGATCTGGACAGTGCCATCAGGGAACATCCTGATCTCGTTAAGCAGTATTTCTGCAAGGCGGTACCAATAACCGACAATAAATTTGCAGCATTGAATGGAGCAGTCTGGAGCGGAGGATCATTTCTATATGTGCCAAAGGGTGTACATATTGACATGCCGCTTCAAACCTATTTCAGGATGAATAATGAGGGTACAGGACAATTTGAGCATACCATAGTGGTAGCAGACGAGGGTTCCAGTGTTCATTATATCGAAGGATGCACAGCTCCCAGATGGGACAAGAACTCACTTCACAGTGCAATAGTTGAAATATACGTCAACAAGAATGCAAAGGCAAGGTATACAAGCGTACAGAACTGGTCCAAGAGTGTTTACAATATGCCTACCAAGAGGGCATGGGTAGAGGAGAATGGCCAGATGGAATGGGTTGGAGGATCATTAGGTTCCAAAGTTACAATGCTTTACCCATCATCATATCTAAGAGGTCCACATGCATCAGCTTCAAATCTCAACATTTCCCTTGCAGGTCCTGGTACCGTTAAGGATACCGGAGCAAAGGCACTTCACTTTGCCCCATACACAACAAGCAAAATTGTTGCAAAAAGTATTAGCATCGAAGATGGAAAGGCAATCTACAGGGGTCTCCTGAGGATTAATAAAGGGGCAGTTGAATCAAAGAGCCATGTACAGTGCGATGCTCTTCTCATAAACGATGAATCAGCTTCATATACCTTCCCCCATGATGAAATATATGAGCCAACAGCAACATTTGGTCACGAAGCTAGTGTAGGGAAAATTGGAACAGAAGAGCTGACGTATCTAAGGTCAAGAGGACTTTCTGAAGACGAAGCAAGTTCCATGATAGTCCTTGGTTTCCTGGATGATGTGATGAGAGAAATTCCCATGGAATTTGCCATTGAGATGAACAGACTCATTAAGATGGAAATGTCCAAAATGGGCGCAGTAGGATGATATTTAATGGAAGCCTATTCAGATATTCTCAAATCAAAAATTAGTGATCCCTCTTTCGACTACCGGAAGGAATCAATGGTGCGATTCCTGAAATCGCCCATAAGAGATTACAAGGAGAGTCCTACGGTAAAAGATTACGTGGAGGTTACTGACATAGAACTTGTCAGAATGGCCACTGGAAACTATACCACTGGAAAAATAGACAATTCAAATTCAAAAGCAGATATCATCATTTCAGGGAATGTTTTCACTCTGAAAAATGGAAAATCTGTTCAATTCGAACTTGATCATTTGTCAAATGCCCTCAATAAATCTCCACAGGTAAGAAATAAGGTGGAATCATTTTATGGGAACGAAAGGGAAGAACACCTTATCAATTCATCATGGCAGGACGGTTTATTTATAAAAACTCAATCAGATATATCGCTGAACATAAGCATTGAATCTACAATTAAAGCTGCAGAATCTGGGTCACAAAAGGATTTTATCTGGGTTGGAAAAAATTCAAAATTGATTCTCTCGGATATCAGAACCAGTGATGGTTCAGGAAATGGGGTTCAGGGAAGAAATATTTATTTTTACCTTGAAGAGGGTGCAAATCTCGATTATCACTATTTGCAGGATAAGGCTGATGGTGTATTTGACATTACGTTTATAAAAACATTTGGGGAAAAGAACAGTCTCGGAACAATATACCACATAAATCATGGTTCAGGAAAGGTTCTCTTCCAAAACGAATCAAATCAGATGGGCGATCAATCAGATTATAAGGTATTTGGTGTAAGTTTCAGTTCAGGAAAACAGAAGATAGATATCAGGGACAGCAGTTTTCAGGTTGGAAAAAACACAAATGCTGATATTCATGTTAGAGGCGTTGTCACCGGGGAAAGTTCAACCATTCACCGTGGAAACATTGATATAGAGCTGGAAAGTATTAAATCAACCGGATTTTATGATTCAAGAATCGTTCTTCTTTCGAAACTTGGTTATGCTAATTCTAAACCTGCATTGATGATAAAAAACAATGACACCCGATCGAAACATGGGTCAGCAATAAGTTCCATAGATAAAGAAGAGCTAACTTATATTAGGAGTAGAGGGATATCAGAGAAAGAGGCAAAATCTATGATTTCTGCTGGTTTTGTAGGCTCAATGATAGAAAGAGCAAATAATACAAAATTCACGGAGATGGTGGATAAATTTGCCCACGAGCTGATAATAGATGAAATTTGATGAGGTAAGGGAACATTTTCCTATCTTCAAAAAATTAGATGCAGAAGGAATCGTCTACCTGGATAGTGCTTCAACAACTCAGAAACCTTTTGAGGTGATAAATGCAGTTACAGATTTTTATGAAAATCACTGCAGCAATGTTCACAGAGGAGTATATAGGTTGGGTGAAGAAGCAACCGAGATGTTCAATCATTCCAGAGAGAACATTGGTAAATTCATAGGGGCAAAAGACAGAGAAATAGTTTTTGTAAGGAATACAACTGAAGCATTGAATCTTCTTTCATACTCACTTGGCAGCACATTGAAAGAAGGTGACGAAATTATTCTAAGCAACAGTGAACATCACTCAAATATTGTACCATGGCAAATGCTGAGAGAAAGAAAAAAAGTGAGATTAAAATTCGTAAATTCCAGACATGATCGACCAATTTCCCCTGAGGATCTTTCGCCTTTGATCTCAAGCAATACAAAGATTGTTTCACTTACAGAATGTTCAAACATATTGGGCAATATCAACGATATTAGGCCAATCTCAAAAATAGCTCATGATGCAGGCGCAGTTATGATCGTTGACGGGGCACAGAGCGTACCGCACATGCCAGTAAATGTGAAAGATATGGACTGTGATTTTCTTGCATTTTCCGGTCATAAAATGTTGGGTCCATCAGGTATTGGATGCCTGTATGGGAAAGAGGAAGCACTTGAGGAACTTCCCCCATTCATGGGTGGAGGAGAAATGATCAGAACAGTCACGAAAGAAAATTTCTCCTGTGAAGATATACCTATAAAATTTGAAGCTGGAACTCCAAATATAGAAGGTGCCATAGGTTTTTCCGCTGCAGTAGATTTCCTTAGAAATTTGGGAATGTCCAGTGTCAGGAATCATGAAAAGGAACTCATTGCTTATACTCTGAAAAAAGAGGAGGAAAGCAATATTGAGGATCTGATTTCATATGGAACCAGAAACATAGAGAAAAGGGCCGGGATATATGCTTTTAATATTGGCGAAATACCAAAATTTGATAAGGAACACATAAGCTCGGAGAATGTATCTGTGAAGATCCATGCTATTCATCCTCATGATCTCTCTTCACTGGCAGACAGAACATACGGAGTTGAATTGAGATCGGGCCACCACTGTGCAATGCCAATGACAGAAGATCTGGGTGTATCAGCTACAACCAGGGCATCATACTATGTATATAACACCCGCGAAGATGTTGACAAATTGTTTGAAGCCATAAAGGCGAGCATCAGGAGGTTTGGATTTTGACAGGTGATGATTATATCAATAGTGAGATTCTAGATGAACATTTCAGAACTCCGAGAAATTTTGGCAGAATTACCGGGCATGATGTGGAGATAATTGAGACAAATCCAACATGCGGAGATACAATAGTTCTCGACATGAAATTTAAAGGAGACATTTTGGTGGATATAAAATATATAACAAGAGGATGCTCAATCAGCACTGCTGCGGCATCAATCCTTTCAGAGAACCTCATGGGAAAGACCAGAGAAGAAATAGAGCATACAACCAAGGAAGATGTACTTGCAAATATAGGTCTTAAACTCGGCCCTGCAAGGGAGAGATGCGCCTTGATTTCATATGATGCGGTGCAAAAAGGAATTAAAAATCACTTTAAGAGAAAGTGAAAATTCTCATTTTCAAAACGATGGAAAAGCAAGCAAAATCAAGGCTGTTGCCAGAAGAAGAAAACCGATGACATAATCCAGATTCTCAGGTTTCATTTCAGACATTCTCTTCCCTATAGTTTTTGAATTGAGATATATTATTGCGTTTATGGACAATATGCTGGATATGAGAAACCCTATGAAAATTAGAAATCCGTAAGGGAGGGTATACTCTGAGGCTGAAACCATTATGGGAATAATGGCAAAATCAGGGAATACACTTACTGCAATAATTGAATTCTCAACATTTCTATTCGTTTCCTTCGATTCCCCATAACCGTTTATTATGAAGTATAAACCCACTATGAGAAGCAGTGCAATTGAAATATAGATAAGCTCATTTACGTCATTCTTCAGAAAAGTGAATCCCAGGAATAGAAAGAGTAAGCCCAGAGCGCCTGAAATGGTTGCATGTCCTCCACCTATCAATGTTGCAATGCCATATTTCTTTGGAGTGGAATAACCTCTTTTTGCAGAAAGTGATGTCAGCGGAATCCAGTGATCAGGGGCAAGCATATGAAAAAACGCAATGAGGACGGCAAGAAGAAATAGAAAATCTAATGGGATCATCTGGAGTTAATTCACATTTGTATTTTAACCTAGTTGGAAATTTTTAATCTGCGATTTCAGGTATAACCTATTATCAATGAAAATCATAACTTTTTCATAATTAAATCATCAAAATTAAAATGGGGCTGACCGGATTCGGACCGGTGACCTCCCGGTTATCAGCCGGGTGCTCCACCATGCTAAGCTACAGCCCCTTAACCATATATTTCATGTTTGTTCAGAAATGACAGAAGAGCAAATTTTGTCAATCACGACTGAACAAAATTCAATCATGGCAACGGTTGATTTCTTTGCACTACAAAAGCCTTATGATTAGCAGTAAGAGATTCCTGTTCTCCAATGAACCCCCGTATGGAACATGGTTAAAATATTAAAGAATATTCAAAGAAAGCCCGTAGTTCATTTACAAACTAAGAATAGTTTAACGGATATTCTTATACTTCTATATTTGTTTAGAAGATACCGATTCAATGAGTTTTTCCAGATCGTCCATCCTCCCGGTCACCTGCGTTCCAGAATTCATATCTCTGATTGTTAAAACATTATCTTTGATTTCCTTAGGGCCAATTATTATTGTATAGTTCACGCTATTAGCTGCAGCTTTCTTAAGCTGGTTAGATAGCGATGCCTGAGATGTATCAACATTAACTGCATATCCTAATTGCCTGAGTTTTGTAGCCAGTTCATAGGCAGTAATTATTGTTTCGTTGCCTACAGTGCACATTGCAAAACTGCCCGCTCTCGTGGTTAAATTCCACAGATTGTTCTTCTTCAACAGAAGCTCAAGAACGGCATCACCCATACCAAAGCCTACTGCCTCAATGGGTGTGTCCGCAATAAGCTGTCCAAGATTGTCGTATCTTCCTCCTCCAAATATGGATCTGAATTCTCCTGCTCTATCAAAGCCTTCAAAGACAATGCCCGTATAATACCCGAGTCCTCTTACAACTGATGCATCATAAACAAGTTCGGCGCTTGTTAGTTTGGATACCAGTATACCCGTATTTTTGAGTCTTGAAACAATTTCTTCGTTCTCTCTTTTGAATTGCTCCGGGAACTTAGTATCCAGCTGATCCAATTTGATTTCTTTTCCCAGTAATTGAAGAAGAAAATCTGCTTTCTCACTTTCTTTGCATAATTCCAGCAACTGACTTTTAAAGTCGTCCGCACTTAATTTTCTATAATGATCTATTAGGGAATATCCTCTGGCAATGTTTGAAATTCCAATATCTCTTAGAATTTTCTCCATTAGCATTCTATCATTTATTCTGACTTTATATTTACCGGAAAGACCCAGTTTGTCCAGGGTGCTGCATGCGAGACCTATAATTTCAGCATCAGCGAACATGGAAGAGTCTCCAAAAATATCAGCGTTAAACTGTGTATGTTCTCTTGATCTGCCAGATTGGGGTTCCTCATATCTCCACAATTTGGGCAAACAGAACCATTTTACGGGCTTTTTAAGATCCTTTCTGGATGTAAGCATTCTCACAACAGAGGGTGTTGCTTCGGGGATCATTGTTAATTCCCTGCCTCCTTTGTCTGTAAAGGAAAACGTCTGTGTTAAAAGCTCTTCCCCTGACTTTACACGATAAAGATCAAGGTATTCCAGTGAAGGAATTTCAATCTGTGAAAAATAGAATTGCGTCGCGGTTTCTCTCATCACATCAAACATTTTTTGCCTTGGTAACATGTCCTCCGGATAGGAATCTCTAAAGCCTCTGACTCTTTCTATCATCCTTAACGGAAGGTATATGCTAACATATAATTATAAACTGTTTTATACTATTTGATAATTAATGTTAAATTGATGACAGATTTAAGTGATAAACTAAGGGACTCAGGATTAAAAATAACGCCGCAAAGAATGCAGGTGATGAGATTTGTTGTGGCAAATCCCGGTATGCACTTTACTGCAGAAGATATTCATCAGGAGTTAATGAAGACAGAACCCACAATTCCAATTTCTACAATATACAATATAACCAGAGCATTATCAGAGTCAGGGATAATAAAGGCCTTTGAAATAAATGGAAGAATGGTTTTTGAAAGCAATATGGAGTCACACGCGAATTTCTATTGCACGAGCTGTAATGAAATCACCGATATACCTATATCAGAGGCGGCCATGGCAAATCTGGTACCTCCCGATTACGTGGTAACAGATATATCTCTAATAATAAAGGGCGTCTGCAGAACCTGCAGCGTTAAAGAAGTAGCTGCTCAAGCATAAGTAGTGAATTCCTGTTTTCTTTTACATCGTGCACTCTTAATATATCAACAGAGTTCATAGCAAGATGAAGTGATGTAGCTATAGTTTCAGGTAATCTTTCCTGAACGTTTGAGCCGGTTAATTTGCCAATGAAGCTTTTCCGGGAAGTTCCAAAGAGTACATCGGGACCAATACTAAATGAGCCAGCATTAGCAATTATTTTCATATTCCCTTCAGCAGTTTTTGAAAATCCAATACCGGGATCAATTATTATTTTGTCCGCTTCAATCCCATAATCAAGCATTGATCCCACTCTTTCAAAGAAGAACATATTGATTTCTGCTATAAGATCATCATAATTTGTAAGATAATTCATTGTCCCAGGGGTACCACGCATATGCATCACTATACATTTTTTCTTCCCTGACTTTGCCACATCTCTCATCATACTGGAAGAGAATCCGGATATATCATTAATATAGTGAATCTTTGCAGAGAACAATTCGGCAGTAGAAGGGTTCCGGGTGTCAATTGAGATTTCAATATCATTGTCAGGAAGATTGTCAAAGAAAAACATCAGCCTACTCTGCTCATCCTGAGGTTTTATGGTTTCCGATCCAGGCCTTGTGCTCTCACCACCCGCGTCTATTATGTCCGGTTTATTGAGGTAAATACGGTTCAACTCATCTAATTTTGAAACTCTTGATTCAGGATAGAATGAATCAGGGGTAACGTTCACAATACCCATCAGTTTAGGAAAATTAAACCGGCTCATAAGTTTTTTAAATATTTTTGACGAAAACTCCCTTGAGCAGTGATGAAATCTTGACTGCATCAATTCTCTTTCAAGATCCTCTCTATACAGGATTCTTTCCTTTACATACAAATAATCATTGCCAAGCTTGATTTTAGCCTGATATTCATCATTATTTGTATTCTTTTTCTCAGTAATGACTTTGAATCTGGCAGACGGATCGTTAATATCAATTACTTTGGAAACCGGAAAGAGAAATTGCTCCACAATATTGAATACTCTTTGAAAATTAAAGTTTTCACAGGTCGCTTTGACCTGAAAAATTATGACCTCCAATAACATTAATAGCTTTCTTGCAATACCTATGTCCTATCAAGTTTCAAAAGGAGTGATCATGGTAACAGATAATTCTAAATTAAAGATTCATGTAACACCAATACGGAGTTACACAGACATTCATGAGCTTTCTACAGCTATAAGCAAAGGTCTCAGCC
>JAKATR010000086.1 GCA_021818675.1 Thermoplasmata archaeon
TGAAACTAGGTAATATTCAGAGTAGGGATATGGAATTTTATTATGACGCCCCGAACGGGATTTGAACCCGTGTCACAGGCTCGACAGGCCTGTATGATAGGCCGCTACACTATCGGGGCTATGCCATCATGGCGTAGAACAGGTAATGAATATACCGTTATAAACGTTATCAGGCATTTCATTAACTTGAGACTTAGAAGATGAAGTATGAACATCCTTTAATATTCTGGAATTCTTCTTGGTTATGGAACTAATTAGAACAGGTAAAGTAAAGGAAGTTTACGATGAGGGCGATGTTCTCTTATTCAAATTTACCGATAAAATATCGGTTTTTGATAAGATTATTCCAAACAAAATTCCGGATAAAGGTGAATCATTGTGCAGGACTTCAAAATTCTGGTTTGAAAAAATTAAGGAAGAAAGAGGTATTGATAGCCATTTTATTGAATGCCCTTCAAAGACAGAAATGAAAGTTAAAAAGTACAGAGTAAATGAAGCTGGAGGATCAAGGATCTGGATCAATTACCTTATACCTCTGGAATTTGTAATGAGATATTATGTGGCAGGCACATTGATGGACCGCATAAAGAAGGGAAAAATAGATTTCAAGGATCTCGGTTTCAAAACCACACCAAAAATAGGAGATGAAATTCCAGAACCTTTGTTTGAAATGACTACTAAATTTGAAAAGACAGATCGCCCATTAAGTTTTGAAGAAGCTTCACTAATAGGTGGAATTACCATAGAAGAAATATACGAGATAAAGGAAACTATTCTTAAGATCGATAAAATAATTGCAAGAACTATATCGGCAAGGAATTTAATTCATGCAGATGGAAAAAAAGAGTTTGCAATGGGAGAAGGTAGAGTCCCGGTGGTTGTTGATACGTTCGGAACCGCTGACGAAGATCGTTTCTGGGATAGAGAAATGTTTGACAATGGGAAAATTATAGAATTAAGCAAGGAGTCGGTGAGGCAGTATTATCGTTCATCAGGCTACTATGATGTGTTGTATTCGGCACGTGAATCAGGTTCGAAGGAACCAGATATTACTCCACTTCCAGATAAAATAGTAAAAGAGACATCTGCCCTATACAGGGAGATGTATGGTAAATTAACCGGTCTAAAATGGTAATTATTGAAGACCGAGGCTTACCTGGTTTTCCAGATAATGCCAGAAATGATGTTCAATCTCGAAAGACCAAAGACTCTCGGGAACCTCGACAAACACAACCAGAGGGGTAAGCAGAAATGCCTCTATGGCTGCCACACCAAGATCCTGCAACCACTTGCCGATTCCCATTGAGGCTGTAACATTGTTAGAATCTCCTGTAAGTGTTATTGTAAATGCTCGATCCATTCCCAGAATTGATCTGAAAATTCCTCCCTTTGTTGCCTGAATAAGCCATCCTTTGGGATGCTTGGCAGACTGGGTTTTAAAACCTTCCTCCTTAAAGAATTGCTCGGTTGCCTTGGCCATTGCATCTATATTTATGTTCTGGTTGTTAAATTCTCTTTTTGCCTGTTTCATACGAGTTGATTATATTATTCGTTATAATAATTGCTGTAAGACATGTATGACATGTAAAACTATATTAACAGGTCAAGAATATCTGTATTATGACAGAAAAGAAAACAACAGAAAAATCGAACAAAGAGGAAAAAGTGAATGAAAAGACAGTTTCAATCAGGGGCATTGCTTCAGATGTTTATAGAAAGATATTGCAAATATCCAGTGAAACAGGAAAGACCGTAGGAGAATTGACAAATGAAGCATACAGAAAAATGGTTCAAACCAGCAGTCTCGTGGAAAAAGCAGCAGAAAAGGCACTTGAAAAAAAATTCAAAGTTGCTGATACCATAGTCGAAAATATAGGTCAGATAACGTTGAATAATGACGAGATTGAGAAGCTGTATGGGAATATCGGTTTCAGGAACATTGATAAATTGGAACTATCCGGACTGAGTGATATTAATTCCTATGGTAAA
The DNA here is from genome assembly GCA_021818675.1 of Thermoplasmata archaeon. Classification (GTDB taxonomy): domain Archaea; phylum Thermoplasmatota; class Thermoplasmata; order Thermoplasmatales; family Thermoplasmataceae. The sequence continues at coordinate 1,990 of JAKATR010000086.1, forward strand.
ATCTCATTTATCAGCAACGTAAAGGTTTTGAAGCTTTCAAAAGGGACAAAAAAGATAAACCTTCTGAGCAAACTAAATGAAGTTTCTCAAATAGTTGAGGAAGATTTAAACTAATTTCTGTTATACCAATAAATGAACTTTTACGAATCCCAATTAAATTTTATTAAAAATACCTTAAAAGATTGCAATAAAATTTTGGCATTTGATCTTGAAACACTTGTTAAAAATGACTCTTTTCTGGCAAACGAAAGAATAATTGCGGTTTCAGTAACCACATCAGATATGAAAACCAGGTTAATGATTGCAGATAATGATTCGGAAAAGGAGGAATATAGAATACTACTGCAATTTAACAATATGATTGCCGATTACAAACCTGAAATAATAGTAGGTTTTAACCATGCCGCATATGATATTCCATTAATCTATACAAAATTAGTAAAATTATCATATTCCAAACAGCTATGGGATCTGAAATTCTCTTTCGCAACTTCATTTATTGTTGATATGATGTATATCTGCGCTATGGATCTCTTCACATGGACGGGGGAATATAAGATTAGAGGGCTGAAGAAGCTGCTGGAGCATGAACGTTATTCTAAACTACCACTGGACAATAAAAAAAGCATTGTTGAAATTGATGGTATGAATAAGGCCCAAGCCATAGAGAATCTCTGGAAGACAGACAGGGATAAATTTATGCAATATTGTACAGGAGACACCAAAGACGTCCTGACTTTATTCAATTATATATTTAAAGGAAAATGATTGAGTAATTATAATTAGTATTTTCCGAATTTTTCGGCTACTTCTTCCACATTATCCATATAGTCGTCGAAAATTCTGATGATATCCTTTGAGGTTATTATACCAAGATATTTTCCATTGCTTCCCACCAGAAGTCTTCTTATACCCTTTTCATTCATGATTTTTGTGATCTTCATTGTAGGGGTTTCAGGTGGTGCTGAAAAAACTTCTCTGTTCATAATTTCACCCATGTTCACACTCTTGGGGTTTTTCCCAGGGGCAACGACCTTATAGAGTATATCCCATTCGGTTACAATGCCCAGTATGAGTTCAGAATCAGCAATAAGAGCATAACCTATTTGATCATTGGCCATAATTTTTGCAGCATCAGCCACTGAAATTGTACTCGGCATAGGAGCCGGTAGCTTTTTCATTATATCTTCAGCAATTAATACCATAATTCAAAATAGCGTTCATATATTTAATACAATACGGCATGGGATTATGCGAAATATTTAATATCCAGGCTTAATTGTGCAGTTTTCTATTAAATTAATTATCTGTTTATACTTCCTTTGATGAAGAACGAAATCAACGTTTTTAGAGCAAAATAATTCTCCATATCAAAAGTAAGAAATATTGTTGCCTCTTATTTCAAAAGACTTTAATAGGCTGTGTAAATCATCTTACGTCTAGGAAGTGCTTAATATGGAAAAATTATTACAAACTGGAACAACCACAGTAGGATTAACTGTTCAAAATGCCGTTATTATGGGAACTGAAAGAAGAGTTACAATGGACCATTTCATTGCCCACAAGGATGGAAAGAAATTACATCAGATTGACACTCATGCAGCAATGACCATAGCAGGGCTCGTTGGTGATGCTCAGGTTTTGGTCAGATATATGAAGGCAGAACTTGAACTGTATAGAATGCAGAGAAAATTCAATATGCCTATAGATGCGGCTGCTACTTTGCTTTCAAACATACTTAACCAGTCAAAGTATTATCCATACATGGTTCAGCTTCTTGTGGGAGGATTTGATGGTAAACCACACCTATATTCTGTTGATGCCGCTGGAGGAGCAGTAGAGGATGTATATGTGAGCACAGGATCCGGGTCTCCGTTTGTTTATGGAGTGCTTGAATCCATGTACAGCAAGGACATGAAAATTGATGATGCAATTGACATGGTAATCAGAGGAATCACAGCCGCAAAATCAAGAGATTCAGCCTCAGGTGGTATGATAGATATAGCTACCATAACGGCAACCGATGGATTTAAGCAGATTCCCGAAGAGGAAATTCTGGCTAGAGTTAAAAAATTAAAATTAAACTTATAATTTCCATTAATTTTTCCATTAAATTTATAATTAAACGGAGCAAACAAAGATGTCTTTTAAAGACTATATAGAGGAAACAAGACGTATTTTCGACAGAATATTGCCGGAAAATGGTATAACAGAAATTGATTATGAAGGGCCAAACATAGTAGTATATACGAAAAATGAGGCTCTTTTTTCAGGGAGGGATGACATTGCACGTCAGGTCGCACAGGAGATCAGAAGAAGGATTGCCATAAGACCTGATCCAAGTATACTCACAGACGAAACTAAGGCTGAGGACATTATACGCCAGATTGTGCCTGAGGATGCAGCACTCAAGAACGTGTATTTTGAGGCTGATACAGGAGAAGTTGTAATTGAACTTGAGGAACCGTCAATATTAAATCAGAGAGAAAGCAGCATAATTCATAAAATTAAAGAAGATACAAAATGGTCACCAAGGCTTGTTAGAGCACCTCCAATGCATTCGAGAACTGTAAAGGAGATGAGGGAATACCTTCGTGAAATGAAGGATGATCGGAAAAAATTCCTTCATTCGCTTGGACTCAAGCTGAATATTCCACCGATGGAAGGGGAAGTGTGGGTTAGAATGACTGCACTTGGAGGTCACAGGGAAGTAGGAAGAAGTGCAACCCTTGTATCCACAAATAATTCGAAAATCCTAGTGGATTGCGGCATGATGAACACAAATTCCAGTGAAAGCAAGCCATGGGAAGGCGCGCCCTATCTGTATTTACCAGAAGTTCAGCCGCTTTCTTCTCTTGATGCAGTTGTCCTAACGCATGCTCATCTGGATCACTCAGGACTCATTCCATTGTTAAATAAATATGGGTATGAAGGCCCAATTTATATGACCCAACCAACCAGGGATCTGGCAGCTCTACTTCAAAACGATTACATTAAGGTGGCTCATGCTGAGGGCCATAAAGCCCCCTATGAATCAAAACACATCAGGGAAATAATAAAGAGAAGTGTCATATTAAAATATAATGAAACCACAGATATAACGCCTGACGTGCGGTTAACATTCTATAATGCAGGTCATATCCTTGGCTCAGCATCTGTGCATTTGCATATCGGTGAAGGCCTTTATAACATTGTATTAAGCGGTGACGTTAAATTCGAGAAATCATGGCTTTTCAACATGGCTAATAATAAATTCCCACGGGTTGAAACGTTTATGACAGAATCAACTTATGCTGGAAGAGATGATTATCACCATACCAGAAAGGATGCGTCGGAATCTCTTGTGGAAATAGTTAATAGAACATTCGAGAGGGGAGGTTCTGTTCTTATACCAGTTTTTGCAGTTGGGAGAAGTCAGGAGGTTATGATGGTTCTTGAGGAGGCCATGAGGACCGGGCTGATTAAAAATGCACCTGTTTATCTTGATGGCATGATCATGGAGGCAACGGCCATTCATGCAGCATATCCTGAATTTCTTAATAGAGAATTGCGTGAACAGATTATGGTAAAACGGGAAAACCCATTCATGAGCAATATCTTCCATAAAGTGGAGACAAGAGACCAGAGGCAGGAAATATGCGATTCAGTGGAAAATCAGATCGTGCTTGCCACATCTGGAATGATGAATGGTGGGCCCGTAATGGAATTTTTTAAGGCATGGGCTCCATCTCCAAAAAATTCTCTGGTTTTTGTGGGTTATCAGGCTGATGGAACGCTGGGAAGAAGGATCCAGAGAGGACTGGATGAGATAACCCTGAGCGATGGTGGAAAACAGGTAAAGTACGATGTTAAAATGGCAATCGAAACTGCGGAAGGTTTTTCAGGGCATTCTGATAAAAAACAGCTTCTCGCATATATTTCAACAATGCATCCGAAGCCATATAAAATACTGGTAAATCATGGAGACGGAGAAAAGGCAGCAGAATTTGCGAGACTAATAAGGCAGAGGTTTGCAATAGAGGCAACGGCTTTAAAAAATCTTGAAACTATCAGGTTGATGTGAGGGTTAAATTATGGATGTTGTTATATTCAATGAATCTTTTTTATATGGAGATAAAAAGGAAGAATTCAGGCAATTTATCAGAGAAAAAAATCCTGAAAGGATAATTATTGTTCCGGGTACTGTAAGGAAAGAATTGCCGGTAACATCAGAAAATTTAGAAGGAATCTTAGAAAAATCAATAAAATTAGTGGAAATTAAAAAAAATTCCGCAGATGAGAAGGAAGAGGAAATCGACGTGGAGTCGGCAATAAAATCCAAAGTTCTCGAACTTGGAATTCAATCCGTGAGGGATTATGTTTCAGATTATCTTTTGGATATAGATTCTTTAAATTCTGAAATCACTTATACCCTCTATCGGGCTTACTTTAAATTTTATGGAGCAGCTCTTGGAAAGGAATATTCAGAGAAATTTGAGAAGAAAAGAAATGAGTACCTTTCACGGATTAGGGAGTTGAAACCGGGTAAAATGGATATACTTCTCACATCAGAAGAGGATGCATACTGGTATATTGATCATATCAATAGCGCCGAAGAGAATCAATAAGTTTTAAAAGCTAAATTGCATCAGGAAGAAGCTTGCATTAGTGCATGGTGATTTAATTTGAGTATGTTTCAGGGAAGAGCAACAAGTAAACCCTCAGGTGGGAAACTTAGAACCTTAAGAAGTAAAAGAAGATTTGAAATTGGAAGAGAGCCAACTCTGACAAGGGTTGGAGAAACACAGAGAAAGGTTGTAAGATCATTTGGAGGGAGTTCAAAGGTCATTCTTTTAAAGGATCAGTTTGCAAATGTTTACAATCCAAAAGATAAAACCAGCAAAAAGACAAAGATCATAACCGTAAGACAAAATCCGGCAAACCCCCATTATGTACAGAGAAACATTATGGGAAAAGGATCAATAGTCCAGACTGAACTCGGTGAAGCTGTCATAACTTCAAGACCCGGTCAGGATGGAGTAATAAATGCGATTCTGAAATGAGGATCACACTTTATTCTGAATATTTTAATGAAAAAAATTCAAGGCGCCTTGGACGAAAGATAAATCAGAAGGCTGCAAAGAATTTTACAAACGAGAAACTTGAATCTATTTTGAGAGACCTCAAAATTAATTTCAGTACCAGAAATGGAGCATATTCCAGAACATTTTACAATGGTTCAGTTATATATGATATAGAATCGGAAATCAGGAAATCCTCACTTATCAAGATTATTGAGAGAAGGCTTTCCTGAGTTCTTCTTCCGTTTTTTATAGGAATAATATTGCATTGGATGTTTTAGCCATTCTGAATTGCAGATATAATCGTTATCCATGTAGCAAAGATGGTTTGATTTCAGCACACTGCATCTGGGAGGTGAATATTCAGTACCTGATTTTTCACCCGTCACATGATTTACCTGATATGATGTTATTCTCTCATTGAAATCAGGTGCCGATTTGAAAATATTCATTATTTCTTCATTTTTCATTCCGACGTGGTGCAGGAAACTGACCATGGTGAATCGGGCCATGTGAGGCAGATTCACCCCCGAACGAGCATCAGCCAGGTAGTGAAGAATACATGGAGGGAAGCAGGAAACATCCACAGATCCAAGTTCGCCTGAATATTTCATTTCACGTGCTTTCTCCTGAAGATCGAGGAGTTCCTCTGAGATTGAAGACAGAATAACATGGCATCGCTCGGAATCTATGCTTTCCAGTATATTCCTGGCTTTAACCAGAAAAGCCTCTCGGATAACTTTGTGTAAAACATCCCCGTCCATAAGAATCTTTCCGTTTAGGAAGGTCTGGTTAACCAGCCTGAATTTGGAACCGGAAACTCTTCTTGAATAAGTGGCAAATATCTCCGGGTCCATTACATAACATGACAGATCGGGATTGTATGTTGCGTTGACACCATATTCAAAAGAGTAATATTCCACTTTTTCAATGGTTTCCATTGAAAGTCTGGATTCAAATATGTCTCTATAGGTGTTAAGAGCTCTTGATGTAAAAGAGTTTATATCTATATATGCAAGTTCCCATAAAATCAAAGGTAAGGATCGATCTAACGGATCAAATTTTACCTCGTCCTGATCTATGGACAATTTCAGGAATTTAATGCTGTCCTCCCTTATCTTTGCATCTTCCTCTGAAAATGAGGAAATTATTTGTTTTATGCTTTTCTCTGAAAATCTCTCTTCGATGGGTATAGCCCTTTTCATACTTCCCTTATAGTAGGAGTTGCCCCTTTTGAGATCTTCTCGAAACCGTCAGCCTTCACAATGACATCATCTTCTATTCTGATTCCGCCATATCCAGTGAGATATACACCAGGCTCATCGGTTACAACCATGTTGGCTTTCAGGGGAAAATCATAATTTGGCGCCAGTGCAGGGTGGTCATGAACGTCCATTCCTACTCCGTGACCCAGCGAATGAATAAATCTTCCCTTGTAAGGTGACGCATCGATTATATCTCTGGCTATTTTATCTATATCCTTTCCATTTACGTTAGCCTTTATTGCCTTCATACTTTCGTTCTGTGCTTTATAAACAACAGAATACATGTCTTTTGTTTTATCGCTTGCCTTTCCGAAACTGATCGTTCTTGTAATGTCTGAGCAATATCCCTCATAAAGGGCTCCATAATCAATAAGGACGATATCACCCTTTTTGAGCTTTCTACTGCCAGGAGAATAATGGGGCATGGAAGAATTTTCTCCGAATGCTACAATGGTATCAAAGGAGGGACCAGATGCGCCACCCTTCATCATTTCATGAACTATGTTTGCAGCTACCTCCTTCTCGGTCATTCCCTCTTTCAAAAGTTCAATTGCCGGTTCAAAGGCCTCGCTTCCTATCTTTGCGGCCTCTCTTAAATAATTCAATTCTTCGGGAGTTTTTAATCTTCTTGCTTCTGATATGGAAACGGAAACATCAACAAATTCTTTGTCAGGTATTATCTTCAGAAGATTTTTGTAAATTTCCAGATTTAACGATGAATAATTTAAACCAACCACGTTAACGTCCTTCAGGGAATTTTTCAAAAGACTCTCATATTCATCACGTGAATGAAATATCTCTACTTTGTTTCCAGTGTTTCTCGCCGATTCTTCTTCGAGAACTGATGTGAAAATTGTCACAGAATCTGGTTTTGCAAGAATAAACGATCCTTCATAGAGACCACCCTCTTTTCCGGCGAGATAAAAGAAATTCTTGTCGAGGTTATTTTCTCCACCATTTAAGATCAATATAGCTTCGGCTTCTCTAGCATAATCAAAAATTTTCTTTGGGTTCATTGTATAGTATTATAAACAGCATTAATAGGTTTATGAAAAACTTAGGAGATGATTTGCAATGGTCATATCCATTCATTGATAGATATTGGCGCGTTTTTTCTCAAACACGGGACTAACAAAAAAATGTTGATAAGGCTAAAATTTCTTCCATGTCTTGATACCTATGAATAATCATTAAATATGGAGTTAATTTTATAGTCAGTATGGAAAAAGGGCTCTCCTTCGCAAATGCTTTGTCTTATATCAGAAATCTGGAAACGGAATTTGCGGCAAAGCCTAGTAAGACAGTTATTATCATTGGAGAAGAGGGCACAGGGAAATATCCTTTACTCAAACTTCTGATTAAGGATTTTAAAGAGTTAGGGCAAAAATTTTATTCCACAAGAATTTTTGCGGACGTAGAATCTGGAATATTTTACCCGTTTAATGATATACTAAACCAGATCACACAGGAATCCAAAATTCGTGACCTTAATACAATAGTAGAATCCATGACTTCTATATTGTCAGGAACTGATCATCCAGTTTTAATTTTTGAGAATGTACACAAAATGAGTCAGCAGAGTCTTGACATGTTCCTGTATTTTTCCAGATTTACCGAAAAACTTGGTTTTACCTTAATAGGTCTTGGTGAAAGCAGACAAAATTATCCAAACATGGAGAAATTTATAGAAGAGGCGAAAACACTAAATTCTATTATACTCATTACTTTAAAAAAGCCGGAAATGGAAGATGTTAAAGCACTTCTCAAGGAGGAAGGATACAGGCTTGAAGATGCCTTTGCCAAAGACCTTGTGAGGCTTGTTAATGGAGATCTGAATGTGTTGTCTTATACTCTGGCTTATTACAGGGAGGAAGGATTCATAAATCCGGATGGGGCATTAAATGATGTCAAGGTAAGGTTTTTTCCCATACCGCCATCTGTGGAAACTCATTTTAACAACCTTATTTCTGATCTGGACAAGAGTTCTATGGACATTCTCAAAACTCTCACAATGGTAAAAGATAGGTTAAGCCTGAATGATCTTTGCCTTCTTGTAAATGAGGAATCCAAAGTGGTTCTAGATTCGCTCTCCATTCTTGAATCCAAAGAGCTTATTGCCAGTGAGCAAGAATATTTTTTCATCCAGAACAGTTTCCTGTTACCCATTCTGGAAAAACACATATCTTCCGTTGATAAGATCAGGGTAAGCAAACTTCTCAATGAAACGGAACTCATAAAGAAAGTATCAATACCAAGTAGAATTCTAATTAACATAGGTTATGGAAACGTGGATGAGGCCGTAAAAATATTCGCAGAAAATGTTGAGGAAATAAACAATTCAATTTCTAATCCACAGGAGGTCTATGATGCTATGACCAGAATAAAGCCGCATCTTTCCGATAAATCTATGTTAGTTCATGCATCATTTTATCAGGGTAAAGCCCTGTATCTTCTGTCAAGGTATGATGAAGCGCTCGAAATTTTCAAAAGTGAAGATTACCAGGCAAAAGGCATCATAGAACCATACCTGCTTTCTTCATCTATCTACAATAGCAGGGGTGACTACAAAAATTCTGATATAATATTAAACAATATTATTTCAAACGATAAGTTAACCAAGATGGATCAGGCAAAGGTACTTGTTGCGCAGTCTACAATTTACATCAGGAAGAATGATTATAAAAAAGCAGAAGAACTTGTTGATATGGCAATAAGGATAGCAACAGAAGGGAATTATGAAAATACGATCTCTGATGCATATAATATCAAAGGCATAATTAGAATAAATACTTTCAATATAGAAGATGCCGGAAACTATTTCAAGAAAGCTCTGGAAATAAACACAACGAGAAAGAACTGGTTTTCAATGTTAAAAAACATGAATAATCTTTCAATTACTAATGGAATGCTTGGGCATTACGATGAATCAATAAGGAACTTCAAGGATATCATAGATATTTCATATATAACTTCAGATCTAAGAGGGAGGGCTTATGCGGAATTTAATCTTGTAGAACAGCTTGATATCATAGGAGAAAGTTCGGAATCAGAAAATTATATACCCACGGCAGAGAAACTAGTTTCACTCATATCGGATGAAAGTCTCTCCTCCTCGTTCCACAGATTTTTTGGTCTCCATCTGATCCAGAACTGTAAATTTGAACGGGCAAAAGAAGAATTCGATATCTCAAGAAGCAAGGCAGAGGAAATAGAGGATAAACAGAGGATCAGAATAAACAAATTTTTCAGTCTGTTTATGGATGAAGTCCTACATGGGAAGAGACTTCAGGAAACCGACGATTTGATCCGGGAGAAATTTGAACTGGAAGAAGACTTCATTCCAGTAATATATATATTTATCACATTAAGATTTATTTATTATGGAGAAATTGATCTGGCCATAAAATCTGCACTTGATGCTGTTGAAACAGCTAATAAGATAGGGGATAATGGATATAAGACACACAGCTCTATTTTTCCTTCACTGGTATATTTCTTAAAAGGAGATGGAGACGCATTTAAAAATGAATTTGGAAAAATTAAAAATCTGGATAAGCAGATAAAGTATCCAAATTACATTTATGGAGCATTAAAGGTATATTTATCAAACGATCTGGATGGATTAAAACAGTTAAAGAACACCATAAATTCAGCAGAAACCTCAAAAATGCCTTCTTTAAATAAGTTGTTGTTACAGCTTTTCATCTCTTTTATTGAGGATAAGCTTAGCTCCCACACTGAAATAAATCCTGATAAGATAGCAGAATTCAGGAAACAAATAATGGAATGCTATAACCGTGCAAAATTAAGATGAGGAGTAGAATGAAACGATCTATGAGGAGTCTCATTGAGAAATACTTAAATATAAACCACCTTTAAAGAGTGCAAAGGGTGCAGTGTGTAATTGAATGATGATAAAATTCTAAGGGGCAGTTCAAGATTCTTCTTAAGCGGATTTAAGGATAGTTATCTTGTAAATGATATTATGGCCCAGGGAGGAATGGGAATAATTTATGAAGCTACAACAAAATCAGGACAAAAGGTAGTCATTAAACAGGCAATAGAAAACTCAAATCAACCGCAAGAACTGGCTAAAAAAATACTCCAAAAGGAAGCGGCAATTCTTAAACGAGTCGTTAACCGTAACATTGTTTCCTTTATGGATGAGAGTCAGGACGACGAAGTTTATTACTATGTAATGGAAAAGATAAACGGGTCAAATCTCTTTGAAGTGTGCAATGGAAAGCCAATGAATATCCTCGAGGGGACAAGAATCATGCTGGAGATATGCAGCGGAATGAAATATCTTCATGATTTCAACATAATTCATCGGGATCTTAACCCTAAGAATATAATGATGGATGGAACCACACCGGTAATAATAGATTTCAGTTCAGCGGAAACGCTTCAAACCAAGGATGAAGTTATAAGGATAAAGGGAAGTAAGATTGGAACAAAATTATTCTCAGCTCCTGAGCAATTTAACTTAGGCGAGAGTTCAAAAAAATCAGATATTTATTCCATCGGCATGGTCTACTTATTTATCCTGACTGGAAATATTCCAGAGAAGGGCCTGGATGAGATAAATCAATATCTGTCAAGAAAAATATCGAATCCAAAGGCGAGGTCACTCATATCACAATGCGTAAAAAAGGAACCACAGAAACGTATTGGAAGCATTGGCGAGATCGAAAAAACCCTGAAGATCATATTTGAAGAGGCAGAAATGGCAGATGAATCGCCAACAGATAACAACATAGAGGAAGTTTTCGTTAAAATTGATGGGAATCTTTATGAAATTAAGAATGCGTTAACCATCGGAAGAAAACATGATTGCAATAAGACCACCTGTGGCGAACAGGGAGAACTTGATATTACCATTGACAATCCATTCGTATCAAGGCACCATTTTAAGGTGAGGAGAGGTGCTTCTGGAAAAATATTTGCTGAGGATCTTGGAAGTAAGAATGGTACAGCAGTATCTGTGGATGGCGGAAAAACATTCAGTATGATTATACATGGAAAGGAGACAGAAATTTATCGTGGGGATATCATAGCTCTCGGATATAAACGGGATCTTGGCCCTAAGCAGATTATTGAAATAGTGGGCTCTGAATGAAATTTTCAGAAACAAAAATGTGAAATTGGTATTCTGTTCAAATAAGATCAAAGCGGGGTTCCGCAGATTCAAAATTATCCTGGAATAAGGTAATAATATATTCATGGCAAATTAAGCAGTTAAAACTCAATGCGAGGAACAATTTAATTATGCTTTTGATGATAAGGTTTCGGGCTTGTGGGGTAGTTAGGATATCCTGTTGGCCTTCGAAGCCGAGGACCCGGGTTCAAATCCCGGCGAGCCCGTTTCATATTTTAATGAATAGGAACCATTGAGACACTATTGAAGACTTTCAGAACAGGTTGTAATTGTAGGGTTAAAAAATTTATCCACAAGCGCCATATTTTCGTAATTATGTCGAGAATACACAATCAGCCGCGAAACGCATGATATTTTTTGGTAAGGGTAGAGAAAACAATAAAAGTAACTTTATTCTATAGCATGGAACAATGATTTACTCTTATCTTATCATACCTGCTGAAGGTTTGCTTCTGGCAATTGCAATTGATATCCTTTTTGGTGAACCCAGAGCATTCATCAATATAAGGGACACCTCTCAGAGAATATCCTCATGGTTCCTACATAAGTTTATAGGAAAGAAAGGAAAGGTTAGCACTGGTTTCCTCATAGCTTTGGCAACGTCCATAATTATTCTATTACCAATAGTTATCCTTCTTGAATTCATTAATTACGGAATTTACAGAGATACCTTACTAGTATTCATCTATGCATTCATTCTTACCTCCACTTTCAGGATAACTTCAGTAGGAGCCAGGTTAAAACCCATAATTAAATACATTGAAAATAAAGATTATGCAAGCGCTGATGTGGCCCTATCATTGATCACAGGAACAAGTTTTGATGAGAGTAATGCAGAAATGATCAATTCCAGAATCATCGAAACTATTGCACGGGAATATATGGATGGAATAGTCGGTCCATTTCTCTACTTTATATTTTTTGGAATTGTGGGAGCCACAATCTATAGAATTATATGCTCGTCCAATGAAGTAAGTTCAGGGGAATCATTCAAAATGATTCAGCTTGGGAAGTTTTCTTCGTATGCGTATGCTTTTCTGAACTGGGCTGCCTCAGGAATTGCGGCGGGAATGATCGTGGCATCTACATTTCTTTTGAATTTAAATGTGGGAAAATCATCAATCCTCCAGATTTCAAGGATGTCTCCGGACAGGGCAGTAGGACTTGTCACTGCTTCCATAGCATCCACTCTAAATATTCGTCTGGAACATCACAATGAGTATATTCTTAACGACAAAGGTTTTTCACCTCAGCTGAGAGATGTTAAAAATTCCATGAAGGTTTATTATTTATCAATATTCCTAATGCTTGCATTAGTAGTGATCCCTTTAGCTTTTATAATGATGTATCTTTATAACATCCTTAATTTCCCATTGCTTTTAATGTAAAATTTTTATCATATATATTTTACAGCGCTTGAATCTTCATTATCGAAGCCTTCTTTCAATTTTTGAATTAGTTCTTTTTTTGTTTTCACATATTCGTTAAACGAGATATTGCGAAGTGATTTTCCGGTATATAGTTCAACAGATCTTCTATTTGCATATGGTATATAAGACAGAAATCCCATACTTAACATTGTTGAGCCTGACACAAAATATACCAACAGGAAAAAGGCATTACCAAACAAAGGAACAGGAATATTAAGCAACCCACCTGCGTTTGGTTTTTTTATTGTTTCTAAAAAGTTAATGTAAAAAATAAAGGTAAAAATACCGTAGGATACGCCAGCTATTGCTGCGATCTTTTTCCTGTGGAAAAGTCTAATTATTCTCTGATGTCCATCCATTTAGACCCTCTTCAGTAAAACCATTTTTAACGCCTTTAAAAATTGCCTTTCTAGAATTTCTTAATTCATTTCTTGTGATGTCGCCAGGTTTCTTTTCAAGGTAAAGCCTTATTGCTTTTAATAAACAATACTGTGCATAGACAAATAAAATCGCGAAACCACTAAGTAATGCCATATAAATTCCAAGATAAAGATTAAGGTTTGTAACAAACAGGGGAAGTCTGGATTTAACTGTCCAATTTTTTCCATAGGTCTCAGTTACCTCTACAGTTGTAAAAAGTGAGTACGCAAGGAAAGCAATGGCCACGATTAAGAATATTATGGACCCAACCATTGCAGGTTTCCTCCTCTTCATAAGATTCACTATTCTATCCTTATCAGCCAAATTCATTTTTATGGATATATCGTGTTTATTTTAAGATTTACTCTCCTGAAAAAGAAGATCAGATATTCCATCCGTATACCCTTCAAAAAAATGTAAAAAAAGAAAACACTAATAAAATTGTAGGGATAAGGTTCAGCCGAACTAGGTCGGGGAGCTAGGCACTCTCTGTTACCCGAAGTCTATACGCGGGGACGACAGCCTGAAAAGGTCAACTTAGCCTCTGCAAAGCCTTTGGTAAGCAATGAAACTCTATCCTCATGGATCGGGGTTTTGTTCAGTCAGACTCAAAGGAGACTGCCTGAACAATTCATCTGGTGAATCCGCCAGGTCCGGAAGGGAGCAACGGTAACCAGAACTTTCGATGCTGTGAGGGGACTGGGGTAGAGTGAATCATGGGGTAAACTTTGCAGGACGTTAAGCCCGATTCAGGCATGTTCGGTATTATGAAGGAATAGTCATGTTTAAAGTGATTCAGGATCCCATTAATGGTCCCATAAAGGTCGATTTAAATTTTTTATCAATTATTGATTCTCCAGAATTTCAAAGATTAAGGGGTATTAAGCAGCTGGGCATGTGCTATCTGGTATTTCCAGGAGCTAATCACACAAGGTTTGAACACAGTCTTGGAACAATGAAACTTGCTGAAGAATATGGTGTTTCTTTGAAGATTGATAACATAGATGAAATCAAAGTAGCTGCTCTTCTCCATGATATAGGGCACGGGCCTTTCAGTCATAGCTTCGAAGGTCTTTTAGGAAAAAACAGAGACCTCTCCCACGAAGAAATTGGAGTTAAGCTGATCATGGGTGAAAAACCATTTGAATATTCAACTCTCCCCGAACGACTTGAACATAACGGATTCAATCCCAGGAGCATTGCCAGCTTGATTTCAAATCGCAGGGAATCAGTTGCTGGTGGCATAATAAGCGGAGAACTTGACGCAGATGAAATGGACTACCTGAGGCGGGATAGCTATTACACCGGACTTGGCACAATACCATTTGATTATCACCGGATCATAAACATATCCGGCACTGATGGAAAACACATATTTATTGAAGAAAAGGGAGTTCCAACAATAGAATCAATTCTGCTAAACAGGTTTCTTATGTATAAAATGGTCTATTTTCATAAAACCAGCAGAATAGCTCAGTTAATGTTGTCCAGGGCAATAGAACAGTATAGCCAGGATACGTCATCTCTCATCCTAATGGACGATGGTGATTTCATCTGGAACCTGAAAAATGATAAGGGAAGCAGATCACTGGCGTTGATGGTATTGCAACGAGATCTTTTTGTTCCGGCAATATCTCTTGACTACAGGGAAGGAATGGAAAAGGAAATACACGAAACTATAATTTCCAGTGGCTACAGGAATAATGATTACTTTATTGATGTAATACCTCCCAGGTCTTTTGTCGGTAAAAAAAGAATAAAAACTGGTGTAAAGGTAATGGTACATGGAGAATTGAAAGAGGCTGAACAGTTCTCACCGCTTCTGTCTGCACTCAGTGAAAGCTTTGCAATGAGAAAACTAACGGTGTTTTCGCACAAAGACAACCGCCAGAAAATCAAGCTATTGTTCTAGTTCAAGATCTTTTTCCATTCTATATGCATCTCTGCTTCCATGGTATTCCAGTTCATAATATGCATGGAGTTTTTCCTTAATTATGTAGCCAAGTTTAACATACAAGGCTATGGCAATATCATTCTTGTCTCTGACTTCAAGAACGGAATAGCGAAACTGATTCTTTTTCATCCATTCTTCTCCACGTATCATCAGACCCTTTCCTATTCCCCTGCCAGCGAAGTCCGGATCAACAGCTAGTGATTCAATATCGGCATGAAGTTTGTCAATGGGAAATATGGTAATATACCCGGTGATAACATCGCCTTCCATCGCAACCAGAGAATATGATTCAGGATTATGCAATATTTCCCTCAACATGTGGATTGTATACGGTCCCACCTCAAAGGCACGTTCTTCCAGCTTCACAATGGATTCCAGATCATTTCTGTTATAATCTCTGATAATCAACATGACCCAATGCAGTTTGAATATTACAACTTTATATTACCAAAGTATTGGTAACTACCAAAATATTATATGTTGTGTTGAAATACAGGAATATGACTATAGATTATTCTTCCCTGTTTAAGGATAATAGACCTGTTCTTATATATGACGATGACCGCAGGGAAGCCGAAACTGATTTTGTTATACCTTCCCAACTGGTGACACCTGAAATAATCAGGGAAATGAGAAAGAATGCAGGGGGATTGATATGCACCACCATGAAGCAGGAAGACGCAGAGAGGTTGGGGCTACCATTCATGGATGAATTCTATTCCAAATACTTGTTAAATGGACATAAAGCAACATTTTCCGGAGATATGAAATACGATAAAAATTCCTCCTTTACTGTGACCATAAACCACAGAAGCACATTCACGGGAATTCCAGACATGGACAGAGCTCTTACGGTTACTGAATTTTCAAAGTTTTTGCACAGATTGCCGCAGCTCAACGGAACAGCATCATCAGAATTCTTTTCTGAGTTTCGAACGCCGGGGCATATCAACCTGCTGATTGCAAGAAAGGGTTATTTTGAAAGAAGGAAAGGGCACACAGAATTATCCACATATCTGGTGGAAAAGGCTGGTTACATTCCTTCAGCTACAATTGCCGAAATGTTATCTGACTCAGGCAGAGCTATGACTAAGCAAGAAGCAATGGAATATGCTCAACAGAAAGGACTAACATTTATAGAGGGAGATCTGATCATCTCTGGATGGGCAGATGATAAAGGTCATGGCAACAGGGGTGTTTGACATCCTTCATCCGGGTCATATTCATTATTTGAACGAATCAAAAAAGCTTGGTGATTATCTCACAGTAGTTGTAGCAAGGGATGTAACCGCAGAGAAAAATGGAAAGAAATTATTCTTTGACGAAAACTCAAGGCTGAAAATGGTATCATATTTACGAATGGTTGACGATGCCGTTCTTGGAAGTAAGGTCGATATGTTTGATACCGTTATTGCTGTTGAACCCAACATTATAACATTGGGGTACGATCAGAAATTTACGCAGAGCTTTATTGAGGAAGAGATGGAACGACGGGGAATGAACGTAAAAGTGGTTCGGATATCTCCATACCTTGAGGAAAGATACCAGAATTCCAGCGCTATCCGGGCCAGATTAATGAAGGAGATTTAAGGATGCATATTTTTGGAATCGCGGATACAACCTTCGCAAGGGTTGATATGGCAGGTCCCATAAGGAATGAACTTGAATCGATTGCCCATGATTTCAGGATTATAAGGTATACTGTTCCCGGAATTAAGGATCTTCCAGTAGCATCACTGAAGCTCTTTGAGCAGGGTGCGGAGATTGTCATTGCGTGTGGAATGCCCGGTCCAAAACCGGTTGATAAATCCTCTGCCATGGTAGCCTCCACGGGTCTTATGGAAGCTCAGATTAAAACGGGAAAACACATAATTGAAGTATTTGTACACGAAGACGAGGCAAAAGACGGCCGGGAATTACAGTGGTTATGTGATCGAAGGGCGAGGGAACATGCGGTCAACGCATATTATTTAATTTACAATCCAGGCAAACTTTCAGAAATGGCGGGACAGGGACTGAGACAGGGATTTGAAGATGCAGGTCCTGCAGTTGACAGTGGAAAATTTGCCGGGACAGGAAGACATTGAGTTGGTTTAAATGAATATTGGAATTGTGGTTTCGGAATATAATTATGACATCACCATGATGATGTTACAGAGAGCTAAGGAGCATGCTGAATTTTTAGGGGCAAAGGTGACTGAGGTCTTTAAGGCGCCAGGAACGTATGACATCCCACTTGCAGTGAAGCACCTCCTGTTAAAAGATAACATTGACGGTGTTGCAACTCTTGGGGCCGTCATCAAGGGAGAAACTGATCACGACGATGTGATTATGAATAATGCAGCAAGGAAAATTATGGATCTGTCGGTTGAATATTCAAAGCCGGTTACTCTTGGAATATCTGGGCCAGGAGAGACAAGATTGCAGGCTCAGGTCAGAATAGAAGGGGCGAAAGATGCAATAGAAGGTCTCGTGAAGATGATCAAGCGGCTCAAAGATTAATGGAAATTTTAAAATTCTGATTTTATTTCAGCATAGGCGTTATGAGGATGAATACTTTCCTCACTTTCTGAAATAACGCTGTATCTTGTCTTTTTTGGAAAATCCTTATATTTTTCTCTGACTTTGATTGCTACTTCTCTCACTATATCTTCAACAAACATTGGTCGGGAATGTACCCTGACAACCAGTTCTCCTTCACCCATTCTCTTGAGCATTGGTAGCAGAGGAGATTCCACTGTGCTGTTAATTATCCCTATGAGGTCAATGGCTTCCACCGACTTTCCTTCCGGTACTTCGATTTTGAGGCTAATCCTGTTCCTCTGATTATGTGTAATAACCGGAATTTTGTTCAGGACGTCGGAGGATTCAGGTATTTTTTCAGCAAGAATTGCCCTTGCTGTCTCCATAGCACATGGGCATGCATTCATTCCTAAAACTTTCACACCAACAAATTTTTCTTCAGTCCCATCTCTATGTGCAACCGCGTTTCCAAAAATATTATATTTCACAGTGGTAGTTCGGTCTTTTCCCTGTGGAATTTTCATAAAAAAATCGGCATCTATGAATGATCTTGCAATATTTGAATATTCAAATCTATCCAGGGCTTTTCTGGCCAGCTGCATCGATAGATTCTCTATTCCATCTGAAACTGGTTTTTCCCGTATGGTCTCCTCAATAATTTCAACGGTTCTGGATATGTCCGCTCCTTTTCTTTCTGAGGGAATATCCACAAATAGATCGAACCGGGCGATTAAGTGATTTCTGCTTCCATTCCTTTCAATATCAATGGGCAGTTCCAAACCTTTGATTCCTACCTTGGTGACTGCTATGTGGTGTTCCGGTTTTTCCTTTTGAACATCCCTGATCGGATTCACTCAGGCATTACCCTTTCTTCCCTGATCATACGTTTTCTTAATCTGGGCTTCAATCTCTTTGTACTTATCTTCAAAGGTTTTCTGCTGTTTTTCAAGGGTCTTTATTCGAATTTCACTGAGCTCCTTTTGCTCTGACAATTCCTCAATAAGTTTCTGTTTGTCGGATACCCCGTAAAGTATTGGGCCAACACTCTTGTAAATCTGAGTTCCTTCGGTAATCTTCTGAAGTTCCTGCAGAGTCTTGTCCAGCTCCTTTATTCTCAGGTCAATTTGATATCTTTGAGATTCAATCTGTTCCAGCTGGATCTCAATCTGCTGTGCCTGCTTCAGTTGATTTTGCATATAGTTGCTAATATTAGAATCCATTTATTTTACCTCATTAAACATTCTCTCGGTCAATATGAGAGATCTTGTGAATGCTCCCAGAGAAGCCCTCATTGCAACAGTATCCAAGGCTTCTATATAAACATGAAATGATTGGGAATCCTCGGTAATTTTAATCGATGATCTTGAATGAAATATATCATCATTTACCTCTAACACTTTCATTTTTTCGTGAAACGATTTCCTTTCAAAGATCAATTCGATTTTAATCAATATTCATATAGATACTCATCAAATATACTTATTTTGGTCAACTGTTGGGGAACCCGTCATATGAAAACATTTAATTTATAAAGAGTTATCACCAATGGGCTTGTGGCCTAGTATGGATAAGGCACCGTCCTTCTAAGTCGGTGATCGTGGGTTCAAATCCCACCAGGCCCGTT
>JAKATR010000091.1 GCA_021818675.1 Thermoplasmata archaeon
GAGTTCAAATGCTATATTTGTTCAGAGAGGGCTGCAACCGGAGAAAAGTTTACATTTACCAGCAATGGTGCTGTTCATTATGACTGTTTCATTGCCCATAAAAGAAAAGAATTGGGAACACAAAGTGCAGAACAGCTGTCGGAATTGGCTGTAATTTTGGATGCAGAACTTTCCCACCTATTGAATCTGTTAAGGGTTGAAACACATACAGAGGATGGGAAAAAGCACCTGCAGACTAAATACAAGGAGATTGAAAAAGCTGCAGGAGAAACAACCAGACTCATATCTGCGCTTAAAAAATAATAAATAACCTATTTTCCATTTGGAAAATTATAGGTTCTTTAATATTGCTCTTATAAAATAAAAAAGTATTAATCCTTTTGAGAGGATTCTTCTAGGAAGGCCGAGGGGCCAAATAAAATAAATACGGGCTTTATTGTTTGGTCTTTTTCTTGATTTCCATGTAACCGCATCTGCCGCAGGTAACTCTGTCTTCGTGCTCTGCAAGAAAGACTCCGGGACCACATCTGGGGCAGTTTCTCCTCTGTCTCATAACTTTATTATTCTCTAATTTGTAAACTTCTCGTTTCTGCATTTATTTCTTAACCTCTTTTTCCTTGAGCTTATTTCTAATCAATTCATAATCAGGTTCAAAAAGCATTGCTGCCTCTTTGTTCTGGTAAATTTTAGAATAACCTTCCATAGAATGACTTCCTGTTAACTGCAGATTTTTATCAACGATCACGAGAGAACTATCTGCTTTATAGTTTCTCGATATTACCTCCCTGATCACATCACGGGAAGGGCTAACATCATTATCAAATTCCACGAAATATCTGATTTCCTTTCTTTTTAGTAGAGGATTATCCTTGGCTTCAATCACATTTAATTTCATCTTTGTCTCACATCCATTTTTTCAAATATTTTTTCAACTAATTTCTTTGAATCTTCAGAAGCCCTGATATAAGCCATGCCTACATCCGGCACTCCATACACTACCACTGTATTTTCGTCAGCATAAAAAAGTATTGGTATTACAGCCAGATCTTCTTCACCATTTACTTCTATTCTGGTATGAGCAATTCTTTCCATTGCCTTCTTAATTTCATAAATCAGGGGTCCACTTATTACGCCGGGCGGATTTTCCACCTTAATTGACCCCGGTATCATAACATATGTACTTTCCCCTCGCTTTGTTCTGAGATCAACTATTTCAATCCATGGAGTTACGCCAGAGTTTTTCAAAACTTCAGTGGTGTAGTCTCCTACTGATATGATTTTTAATTTGGAAAAATTGGATAAAACTAAATCTACGTCAATTATCGATCCATTATTTTCTTCTATTAATTTCTTTGACTCCTCATTAATAATGTAATCTTTATCTGACCTTAATTGCATATATTCCTTGCTCAGTTATGGCTGCCCGTTTTGCAATAATTGAGGTCTTTGGATCTGAAATTATTATAAATCCAAACCATTCGCTGGACATCTTTGAGTCCCCGTGGTATGGGCATAGCTTTTCTGATGTCAGTCTTTTGCATTCTTTGCATGCTTTGTAAATGGGTTTCAATCAGTTTTCCTCCTTATTCCTGGCAAGTTTAATCCATTCCTTTTTGCCCAACCCAGTCTGTTTCATAGTAAAACCTATTTTGCTATCCTTTACTGAGGATGAACTTAAATTAAGAAGAACTATTCTTACCCTGAGAATATCTCCCTGACGGATTTCTCGTCCAGTCTCTTTACCTATTAACCTTTGATTGGAAGGATCTACATCTATTCTATCATCCATAATTTGACTTATATGTAGCAGCCCTTCGAATGGTCCAAATCTGAGGAAAACACCAAGTTTTGGAACCACAGATATAACAAGAGCATCAACAACCTCCTGCATTTTAGGAGTGTATGCAAGAGCCCTGTATTTTATGGACTGATAA
This sequence comes from Thermoplasmata archaeon, assembly GCA_021818675.1. Classification (GTDB taxonomy): domain Archaea; phylum Thermoplasmatota; class Thermoplasmata; order Thermoplasmatales; family Thermoplasmataceae. Next base: position 1,935 of record JAKATR010000091.1, read on the forward strand.
ACCCCACCATCTCCGTGAACAATTGAAGCTTCTCCAACAGGTTCAACATCAATCAAAGAAATAACATAACATTTCCCCGTGACGTGATTGTTTTCATCCTTCATATCAAGTATTCTACCGCACAACGTATCCCTTGCCACATCCTCTACAGCCTGGTCGAAAGATTCACCTAATAATTGTGGTGGTACTCTGGTAACATGCTCATCCTCTATGATTGTGTACAATTAAATTCCCTCTATTTAACCCTGATTGTTTGCTACTAGTTAAGATTATTCTCAGAGTCAACTATGATATTTTTCTTACCTATAAAAATATCTGGTTATAAATTCCATCTTTTGACAACTGATGAACAATCAAAAAGTTATAAAGAGTCTTCTAACATATGGAAAGAATGATTGCGATCGAAAAGGAAGAACATAAATCTCTTAGGGAAAATGTCCGGGATTTCGTGAAGAAAAGGGTAGAACCAATATGCATCAAGATAGATGAAGAGGACACGTTCCCAGTTGATATTTTTAAGGAAATGGGAAAGATGGGTTACCTTGGTGTAACTATACCTGAGGAATATGGCGGATCAGGAATGGATTATCTTTCGCAGGGAATAATCGAAGAGGAACTGGGTTATTCCTCAGCTTCGCTGGCACTTTCATACGGGGCACATAGTAATCTGTGCCTTGACAGTTTATTCAGAAACGGGTCAAAAGAACACAGAGAAGAATACGTACCAAAGCTTTCAAGCGGTCAATGGATTGGATCTCTTGGTCTTACAGAACCATCTTCGGGATCCGATGCACTTGCAATGAAGACAACAGCAACAAAGAATGGAGACCTGTATACAATAAACGGGTCAAAAACGCTCATTACAAATGCACCATATTCCGACTTTTTCCTTACATATGCGAAGACAGGTGATAATTATACTGCATTTGCCATTCTTAGCACAGATGAAGGATTTTCAAGAGGAAAGAAATTTAATAAAATGGGTATGAGAGGTTCCCCAACCGGTGAGATATTTTTTCAAAATTTGAAAATAAATGAAGATCGAATTGTAGGAAAACCTGGAGGGGCAAAAAACATAATTCTGAGCGGTCTCAACATAGAAAGAATCATTCTGTCATTTATATTTATAGGAATAGCTAGAAGGGCATTGGAGGAATCGTTAAAATACTCCATAGAAAGAAAGCAATTCGGTCAACCTCTTTATGCATTCGAAATGATTCAGGATAAACTGGCAACGATGTATACCAAATATGAAACAGCCCGCATAATGGCATATGAATCATTGGGAATGGTACAGGAAGATAAGATGGATGCCCTTCATGCAGCTTCATCAATTCTTTATGCGGCAGAGATATCTGAACAGGTTTCAAGAGATGCAATTCAGATTCATGGAGGATATGGTTACGTAAAAGATTCAGGAATAGAGAGGCTTCTAAGGGATGCCATATTGGGGCAAATAGGCGCTGGAACAACAGAAATTAGAAAGCATATAATAGCGAGTGCACTGGTAAAACAGTTTAAAGATAATCCCAGGATTTTAGAATGAAATGTATAAATTGCGGTAAGAACGAGGCCATGGAACGAGGTCTTTGTGCTGTATGTATTACAGAGAGCATTAAGATCACACCTCCCGGGACCTATGAAATAACTGTATGTCCCAAATGTGAATCTGTAATGGTTGGGAAGAGATGGGTTGAGGAAAATGGCCAGAGTCTATATGAAAAAAAGCTTCTGGAATCAATATCCACCAGCGATAAAAATGGATTTATTGATCTGTCACAATCACACATCAAGATACATGATTATAAAGGAATAGCAGCACTTCATATCTCGGTTAGGAGACCGGGATTAGACAATATTGAGCAGGATTTTGAAATACCTTACAAGGTCAGGAAAATCAGTTGTCCGTCATGCAATAAAGCAACAGGATCATATTATGAGGGAAAGATCCAGATCAGGGGATATAAGGATGAAAATAGTCCTCTTCTTGAAAAGATAACTGAATTTATCGTAAGAAG
>JAKATR010000009.1 GCA_021818675.1 Thermoplasmata archaeon
TATGAAAATAGAGAATAACTTGTACATGACAACAAGTAAGTTATTGTGTACCCACAGACAGATTTACAGGAAATTGCTAAATTGCGTGTTCTATGATATACTAATAAAAAGAAGATGTAAAGTCACGGTTTAAGTTCCTTAAATTTTGTTGCTAAAATTATAGTCATGACAAAAGAAAAACTTACAACATATAAAGCATAAGATAACCCCACTTCTTCAATTAAAAATCCAGCTATAATTCCTGAAAAAGCAGCTATTCCCAAAATGAAAGTGTCAAAAACTCCTTGAATTCTAGTCGTCATTTCTTTTGGAATGATTTTGATATACGTGAAAAAGGTAAGAACATTAATTGCGCCTTCGCTTACACCTATCGCGAATATTAATATCAATGCAGAGCCCGCAGAAATAGACAATCCTAATGCAGTGATTGAAATAACGCCAATTGCGGCAAATATATCGAATGTATATATAAAATTTAATTGTATTTTTTTTATTAATAGAGCCCCAAGCGCAGTTCCAACTGCCATTGAGATAAAGAAAAGAGCTAGAAAAGTAGGAGGTAAATTTAACGTTGTTTTTGTGAAGACCGTCAATAATATTCCGAATTCACCAAATATTAGACCAACACAAATGTCTAGAGCAATTAACTCTTTAATGCTCCTGCTTTTTTTAATATAATTTAAGCCAGTGAAAATAATGCCTTTTAACTTAACTTCCACTTTATTGCTACTTAATTCTGAATAAGAAATGAAGAGGAGTGGTACGATGGATATTAGATAAAATAGTATTAGTATGAATATGGATATGGAGTATTTTGTTAAAAGAAAAAAGCCTGCAGATATGTATCCACCCACTTGGGCTAATGAACCTATAGCTGATATGGTTGAACTACCACTTTTGTATTTAGATTCATTCAGAAATATCTTTAGCCAAAAAACCCTAAGGGAAGACATAATATTAGAGGATAGGCCTATAAAGAAAGTTGATAAGTATATAGTTAATAAAATTATTATATAATTATTATACAAGAGAGAAAAAAAGATAAAGCACAAGAATATTACTCTCACCAAACTTGACTGAATCGCCAATAATTTCTTTTTATTATTTCTATATACTAAAGCCCCGACAATAAACCCAAGTAAAAGTGGAGCCGCTGATATCCCATCGGCTAATCCTGCCAGAAACGCTGATTTGGTAATAGAATAAGTTATCCATAAAATCGCCAAATAATATGAAGATGTTGCGAAACGTGTTAAAAACGAGTTAATAATAAGCAAAGTATAATTTCTCATGACCTCACACAAAAAAAGATAATTTAAACATTTTTCATTGAGCTATTTTCAATGACATTTCTCTGGTCTATGCACAAACTAACGGCTCAATATATTCTTCCTCGGGGGCAGCCTTTATAGTAAAAGCCTCCCCATTTCCATATACATCTAAAATGGTTTTCATCAAATAATTTATTAAGATATAATATTTAAGACTTTTCCTTACATATTAGGCGAATATTTCTCATACTAAACGAAGCGTATCATTATTGGTAAGAAATGATTACAGCACCTTTACCCTCTGGAAAATTATATGTAATGAACCAACGGACTAAAAAATGGGCCATCTCTCTGGAAACGACGAATTTAGATGATGTTTATAAATCGCTGTTTCCTGGAATAAACTCGCTGAACGAAATAGACAAATCTTTACACACTATAGTGATAAATACGACGGACATATGCAATCTTGACTGTATTTATTGCATAAGAGCTGACCAGAGGGTTTCTCCGCAGAATATATCCCTGGATGTGTTAGTAGCTACTTTAAAAAACGGAATATCCTACGCTTCCAAAAATAAGCGAAGAGTAACTGTACAGTTTCATGGAGGAGAAGCAACTTTTAGATTAAATGAAATAATCGCTGCATTAAACTACATTGATCGTAAGGATTTGGATAATTGGCTCACACTAAGGATACAAACAAATGGCACGCGAATAAACGATGATTTTATATCATTCATTAAAGAATTTAATATAGAAGTTGGAATAAGTTTAGATGGACCTCCTCAAATAAATGATGAATTAAGGACAACGATAAATGGTGAAGGGACTTCTAATACTATTGAAAATGGTATAATTGAGCTTAAAAAATCTGTTAAAGATGTTAGACTTAGTTGCCTGGTGGTTTTATCAAAGAGAAACATTGAGCATCCTGAAGCTGTATTGAATTATCTCAGTAATTATGGGTTTAAGGATATTGCGTTGATACCGATGCTCTCTCTAGGTAACGCAATCTCAAAGGGACAAAATATCGTTCCCAAAACGGAAGAAATGATCGAGCCAATAAAAAAATTCTTTGATTTATGGATTGAGAAGTTAAAAGCAGGACAAAGTTTTAGAATCCCTATATTCCAAGCTATGATTTGGAATCTAATGGCAGTGAATGCAGGTAAGAAAACATGGCCTACTAATTGTGGGACAGGGGTCAACATGATAATGGTTGAGGAAAACGGAGACGTGTACCCATGTTCAGCAGTTGAACATGTCCCTAATTTTAAAATGGGAAATATGCTTACCGAAAACTTAGAGGATATATTAAATTCGTCTACTGCCGTTAATTTTCAAGCCAGAATTACCAATAACGTAGAAGATTGTCAATCGTGTCCCGTTCAGAGTATGTGCGGAGGTGGATGTCCAGGTAACTCGTTTATTCGCTATCATGACCTGTACAAAAAAGACCCTAACTGTACTTTTTGGATGAACCTATCCATACACATTATTAATAAAATTTCCAATGATCCAACAATTTTACACTTAATGCCATCAGAAGGGGGGAGAACATAAAGAATGGGAGTTATAAATGACCGATTCTTTGGCATTGTAAAATGTGTCCTATAAGATTCAGATTTTAAGGGCAATTACCATATTTAGTTATTCGGTATCAGCTTAAAATAATAAGTGAGTAATGACCGTTCCAAGTTTACAATTTTGGTTTTCTAATCATGGATATCCACTTGATAAATTAAGTGCACACGGCCTTCCGCACTCTCCTTTGTTTTTTTAAGAACAACCCCAATATACCGATATGAATATTCTTGTTGTTGTCTTCTGTGTATAAACTTATATATTATATAATGATATACAACATGATGGAAAACAAATCAATAGTACACTACCCTAGGTTGGATACTGTCCTTATGGTGGAGGATACCCTGAGAAAAGCAGAAGAATATCCATCAAAGAGGCAGCTGTGGCTTGCCTTGGAGAAGAAAGTGATGTACCAAACATTCAGCCTAATCATTTCATATCTGGAAGATTCTGGGAAAATTGTCCAGCATAATGGTAAGATAATCTGGGTGTGGAATCCTGAACTGGTAAGCAAATACAGTAACAGCAAGCTGGTGCTGAAGTAGTGATTGACAAGAAAATCACAGTGGTATTTGCGGATGAGGAGATCCAAAAAGCCTATTTCAGGATGAAGACTGATGATCCATCACTTTACAAATTCCTGGAACGAGCAACGGATGACCTCAAGCAAAATCCCTTCTGTGGTATTCAGATACCAAAACGGCAAATACCGAAAACTTACGTGAGCAAGTATGAGATCGACAACCTGTGGAAATACAACTTACCGAACGCGTGGAGGTTAATTTATTCCGTTGCCGGGAGCGAAGTGGAAATAATTGCAATTCTGCTGGAGTGGTTTCCTCACAAAGAGTATGAGAGGAGATTCAATTATTGAATCGTCTATATTCCATTTTACTTCAGATGTTTTCAACTTGGATACTTAAACAATATCCTCTCTTCAGCATATCAATTCCGTCAGCATGGTACAAATCGACTGTCGGTTCTAGTAAATCCATGACATAGGCCATATATCCACTTAATTAAATAATCGAATCCCTACCTATCCTTATACAACTGTAAAACACCAACGAGGGGCTTAATATGTCTATTCGCTTGATCCAACAACGTTCGCGTTGACTGAATTCAGAAAATCTTATCTGATCCTGTTTGCTTTAAATCTATTTCATGGATTTTCTGATACTTAGTTTCAGATAGCTTGTAAATTTTTAGAGACTTTACAATGAACGGTTGAAAGCCGTGAAGAAAATTATTTGCAAGTTTTTTCATTTCTGACAGTTCAACTTCACTCATTCCGAATTCTTTCGACCCTAATGTCAAATGTGGCTCATAAAGGTCAAGCTCGTAGTATCTTCTGCTATTTTCAGGATTGGGGGAGATCGCTTCCACAATCTTCCGGTGCAAAACGTGAATTCTATCGGATTCTACACCAAGATATACAACAGAGTTTCCAAAGGGTTTTACACCTTTTAATGACAAATTAAACATTGCGAAGTTCCTGCAAATTGTTCTTATAGAATCTATCCAGTATTCATCTTCATTCAGACCGGCCTAGGATTTAACAGTGATGTGGGGCTCCACAAAATCTGGTAAGGCATTATTTGGCCAAGTTCTTTGGAATCGCGTTATTATTTCTCCAAATTCCTTCGGGGGTGTGATAGCAATAAAATATACCACGCTCAAGTGATACGTATAGATGTTTAATATTTTCACTAAGATATCGCGACGAATCTTTAAAGAACGGCAATAATATTTTCCAACGTATTATTCCTGAGTTGCTTGTATAAAAATGATTAACAAACTATCATTAGAGAACTGTTTGAGAAAAATCAACGTAGATAACTTTTGTTTTGTGTCAAAATTAAGAATTTTAAAATCTAAAAAATCCTTCTGACGGGTGATCAAATCATTCAGTTCAACATGTTATCCCCTTTTACAATACTTTAATCAATGTTTTGAATTCATATTTAGTGAAATTTACAGTTATACTTGAACCACAGAAAGACGGGGGGTTTACAGTGAGTGTACCAGCACTCCCTGGTTGCATCTCTGAAGGGGAGAATAGAGAAGAAGCCCTCAAAAATATCAAGGAAGCAATGGAGTTATATTTGGAAGTTTTAAAAAGAAGACGGAAAACCTACACCCCAGGATGTTGACGAGGAAGTCCTTCTGGATGCCTAAACTTCCAGTTGTATCTTGAGAAGTTGTAATCAAAGCACTCTCCAAAAGAGGTTTCATTTTCAGAAAAAAAGGTGATCACGTTATAATTCAGAGCAAAGATGGATACAGAAACATAGTTGTTCCATTGCATTAAGAACTGAAGCGGGGAACCTTAAGAGCAACTATTAAACAATCCGGTCTAACTGTAGAAGATGTTGTGAATCTATTATAATGAGGTTAGCCGAAATATTGTTTGGTATCCACATAATTAAATAATCGAATCTCTACCTATCCTTTACCAATTGCGATATCAATTTTTCTCTCATATATAGAATTGTAAACATTCATTTCCCATTTCCACATTGTTAGGATCATTTCTCTGCTAAAAGTCCTTATCACTATTGGATACAATCCAACATCGACAATAGCCACAAAGCCAGCTTTAACCAGCAAGGCGGTGCCGGTAAGCGAGATTATGCTAAATTCAGTCAAAATTTAGATAACAAAGAACGGAATGAACCCCACCATTGAAAGCTGATAAAGACTTCGAGGGTCATTCACTCTAGATGATGATATTGTGCTAATCCCTATGGAAAGAATAATACCTAACGGTACCAGAAGAAAAATCATAATAATTGCCGAAAAATTAGGATAATAGGAATATCCGAGGAGATTGAAGGTAACCCGGCCCATAAGTGCCATATATATTAGATTTCCAAACGACACTGCAATAAATGATGGAATGAACGCAGAAATGCCCTTACCGAGAATAATTTCACAGTCAGATATCGGGGTGGAAAGCAGCGATTCGAGACTCTTCTTATTCTTTCTCCAACTACGCTGTAAGCTGCAGTATAGGAAGATAATATCACTGCTATAATCGCGAAGAAGAATTCAAAGGCATTCAAAAGTCCAGATATGTAAGGAATGTCAGTTGAATTTTTGGAGGAACCTTGTATAACATGCCAGGTCAAGAGAGGAAGACCTATTGATAATGCGAGAGGTAAAATAAAGTGGAAATAGATAATGGTCTTCTTGAGTCGCATTATTGAAAACTCTTTCTGTGCAATGATCCGTGCATTTGTTAAGCTCATCTTTTCTCCTTCACTGCCTCAAGATATACTTCTTCCATGGTAGGAGAAAGCTGGTTTACTGCAACTACATTACCAACAACGGATGTTATAGCCCTGATAATGGCCGGATTTTCAACCTGAGGAACAGTGGTATCAATAAAAAGTTTTTTCCTATCGACCTTATGGTTCGCTCTTGAAACCGCCTTTATTGACGAAACAATGGTATCCGTGACTTCAGTGAGTTCTATAAGTGTTTTATCTTTTCTTAACGATTCTTTCATCTGTTCAGGTGATCCTATAGCAATAAGCTTTGTCTTCAGTATTCCGATATTATCGCAAATTCTCTGTGCTTCATCTAGATTGTGCGTATTGACAATTAGTGTCTTCCCTTGCTTTTTCATGTTCAAGATAAAATCCCGGACTATTTTTGCTGCTTCTGGGTCAAGGTTTGCTGTGGGTTCATCGAGAAATAAAATCTCAGGATCATGCGAAAGAGCTCGGGCAATTGCAACCTTTTGCTTCATCCCCTTTGAGAATGAACCCACTGGTTTGTGTCTAACTTCCCAGAGACCAAGTTCTTCAAGCAGATGTTTTATATTTTCCCTACGCTGGCTTTCAGGGATTCCATAAATCTTTCCATAAAAATCTATGTTACTGTATGCGCTAAGCTCCTCGTACAGACCTACGTTTTCAGCTACCAAACCAATGATTCTCCTTATCTCTATTGCTTATAGAAAAGCTATCAATTATGGCATTACCGGCAGTCTTTGTAATGAGGCATGCAAGCATTCTTATTTTAGTTGTCTTTCCCGCACCATTTGTACCCAAAAGGCCGAAAATTTCGCCATCTTTCACTTGAAATGTTAATCCGTCAACAGCTGTAAACACACCGAAGATTTTCGTAAGGCCATCTGCATAGATCATTTGTTGTTCAATCTCTAAATTATCTAGACCAGTAAATTTCTTTTCAGTTAATTCATAAATCGGGACCAGCGGGAGAGATGATTTATAGAATTCCTGCAAAACGGAATTATTACACTTCCATTTAATTACTGTTTCTTTAACCTAAATAAAGGAAACATGAAACATTATTAATGTTTTAAAATTAAGTGAATCTACTAATCATTATAGTGCATAAATCGAATAATGATAAATATAACAAGATAATAAAGCCCTGAGTGATCGTTTGCAAAAACATACAATAAGCATTATTCTTGCTGTACTGAATGAGGTTTATTCTTTACCTCAAACTTTGGAACAAATCTTTAATTTGTATAGAGATCAAATGATCACAAACGTTACAGATATTATCATAATAGATGATGGAAGTACCGATGGAACTGTGGATTTCATAAATTCTATTTTAAAAGGGAATCCCATAATCCCTGTCAAATTTATATCCAGAAATGTAAAGATGGGTACTGTGGATGCTCAACTTGCTGGAATCAGAGGAACTGATGCCGAGTATGTATGCATTATGGATTCTGACGGACAACACCCGGTAACAAAATTACCAGAGATGTTTGCAGCAATGAGCAAAGATATTGATTTAATCGTTGCCTCCAGATATATAAAAGGTGGTTCCAATAGCTGGAAAGCTTCCAGAGGTGTTGTTAGCAGAGGAGCAACTATATTGGCAAAGTTCCTTTTTAAAGGGGCCAGAAGGTTAAAGGATCCAATGTCTGGTTTTTTTATAGTAAAGAGAAACCTTGTATACAATCTTGAGAGTGTTAAATTTGGTTATAAACTACTATTGTACACGCTCTCAGCTCATCCAGATAGCAGTATACTGGAAATTCCGCTAAAGATGAATTCCAGAGAGGAAGGCGAATCAAAGGTAGTAAGTAAAGGAATGGACTTCATAATAAAATACTTTAAGGAAATTATAAATTATAAGAGAAAAGCCAGATAAGGGAACAAGAATTAATAATTTTTACCGTACTTTCCATTTCAATCTTCACCTTAGTACTTGCAGGATATCATTAATTTAATGAGAACTGACAGCTCTATGAATCTCTCTTTGCTGTTCTCCTTTTCGCTTGCCTTGTATAAAATATTCAATGTATCGTCCATTGCGGAATAATAAAATTTGTCCTTCAATAAATCTATTCCCACATACGCTTTCATTCTATGAACAGTCAGTTTCCCTTCCAATCTTTCTCATTCACCACAGACATGTCTCTTATCCGCACATATACTGCAACCTCCTATCCGGGTAAGGAATGAAACAAGAGAGATGCATGCTCTTTCATTAGGAGTAATCCTCAAGAACGACAACACATATCCCTGACAAATTCAAGCAATCAGAACTGACAAAAAGAAATATTCAAGATCAATCATACAATAATTGCAAATTTAGAAGCATTTCTTGATAAAGTTCCTTGGACCTCGTATAAAGCTAATTTTGGGAACTATTTTTACGTTTCTAATGTAAAACCAACGTTAAATAACGCAACGTCTATTGGCGAGAAGATGTGTTAACTAAGAACAACATAAAGATTTTGTTTGTAGCATTGATAGTATTTATTATTCTAGTCCCAGCAATAAATGATGTTAGCGGGGTAGCAGGTCAGGAGAATCAGAACAAGACAATTGTATCTACACAAATCATGCCTGCTAATCCTCTTCAATATGACACATATTCTGTTACTTTTACAGAAACAGGTTTGCCTTCAGCTACATCGTGGTCAATCCAGTTCGATGCTTGTTATAAGACCTCGAATCTTACATCAATAAATTTCAATGTTGCAAATTCAAGCTACATGTACTTTGTATATGTTCATGGAGAAAATTTCTATATTTATCGCGGTGTAGTGAATGTACTTGGAAAGAATGCTTTAGTCAATTTAGTTTTTAGAACTTTAAATTTTAGCGAAGTAGGTATAAAAAATGGTAATGACTGGGAAGTAGAAATTAGTAATGTCGCAGGATTCAGTGCTAGTCAGATTAGTAACCATTCCCAGATTTCCTTTATACTGGCTAATGGCAGTTACTCTTACCAAGTATACACGTTTACAGACAATAAATCGTATCTAACCACGAGCGGCGACGTCCTTGTAAATGGGACCAATCCTGCCATAGCGTTTGCTTTTTATTCGCTAAATTTCTTTGCATCGGGTTATTCATTTGAAGGGGGAATTACCCTTCTTTATTAATCAATTTACGGAAACACTATATTTACTACGTCCAAATTCATCAGCGTCTATGTGCTTGCAGGTAATTACTCATACACTGCAATAGATAAACAGAAAAGCGGATTCGTTTATGATTTCGGTCAAGGTTAAATTAACACCTCAAAATCGATCCTTCCCATATTTTTCAGTCTCCACAATGTTACTATAAAGGAAAATGGATTGCCATTCAGTACACTATCTTTAGATCAGAATGGAATAATAACGATAATATTTAAGAAAAACTAAGAATGAAATTCCTGAATAAATAATTCTCACAGGAGGTCTTCAACTATCTTTGACATCAGATGACCAAAGGTTATGTGAACCTCCTGAATAATTGGCGTTCTATCTGAATTTACTCTAACTGCATAATCTGATAGCTGCGATATTTTACCTCCTTTTTTTCCTGTCATAGAAACTGTAATACAACCAATCTTTTTTGCTCTTTCTAAACCCTTCATTACATTGGAGGAATTGCCGCTGGTTGAGATCCCAAAAACAACATCACCTTTTCTGGCAAAGGCCTCCACCTGCCGTTCATATATCATATCGAATGAATAGTCATTTGCAATAGCCGTTAGGGCAGAAGTATTTGTGTGAAGTGCCATGGCTGGTAAAGATTGTCGTTCTCTCTCGAATCTACCAACAAATTCGGCCGCAATATGCTGTGCATCAGCTGCACTGCCTCCATTTCCGAAGAAAATAATTTTCCCTCCATTCTTAAAACATTCTGAAACTTTTTGACTTATTTGAATAAGCTGCTCCATATCAAGAGATAGTCTAGCATCCGCCCCTTCTTTTAAATATTCGCGTATTTGCTCAGTATTCATGACGCGCTATTTTTGTGGGTTATTTAATTTTTTCTTCAATGTAATATTTTATCATTATGATATGAGTGAATTCTGATAAATATAGTGCATGAATATTACAGTTTTTGGAGATAGAATGCTTAGCAATAGAAGAATGCCAATGAAAATGTATATCTTATCTTTTATCATATTGTAAGCTCTAAAGGATGCCACGAATATCCTGGCTCTATGGAGTCTTTGTGGTTTGACATCATACAGCATACTATTTGCTTTATTATGGACCTTCTGAATTGATATATAATGATTTGAAATATTGTTAATTGACGGAAAAGATTCTGCTATTCTGATTGATTTAAATGTTCTCTCAAAGAACGACTTCTTCTTATTGCAGTATTCAGTGAATCCCGATCTTATACCTGTTGTGCTTTGATGCATTCTGTATTTAGTTATATTCATTGAATCCATCATTATTTTACCCTGCAAATTTAAGGATATCATGAAGAATATCCTGTCGAGGCTTGCGGATATTGATCCAACAAATTCTATGAACGGAAGGAAAGATGTTCTTTTAATGCTAATGCAACTCATATACCAGTCACCCCTGAATCTTGATAATTTACTCAAATCAGAAAGATTACTGATTGGAGAATTCAGGATGATAGTTTGGTTCTTGTGTTTTCTAATTTTTGAATTTCCCTTAATAAAGCCCTCCTCATCCATTTCCTGAATACCATTGTGAAAATAATTCAGATCAACGTTATCATTAAAACTTCCCAAAACAATTTCAAGCTTATCGGGTGTAAAGGAATCGTCATCATCAAGGAATGATATTATATCACCATTGCTCATTTTCATTCCGAGGGCCAGTTTCGCGCCAAATGACACTTCATCTGTGAAAATAATCCTGATCCCTTCGTTTTCCAGTATTTCATCAATATATTGGTCTTTAAAATTTTTAACCACTATTATTTCAAACTTATTCCTTGCCAGTGTTTGCGTTAATATTGAATTTACTGCATTCAACAGATATTTCTTTCTATCGTGAGCTGTTATGACAACTGATATTACAGGTTTTTCACTTTTCATTTAGCATTTTTTCCCTTAGTAAAGAGTCCATAACCCTTTTTATTCCTTCGCTAAGTGGCAGCGGATCTTTGGGAAGTGGTTCCTTTGCAAAAAGTGATGGCGCTTCCTTCAGCAAAAAGTCCTTTTCCTCCCGATTCACTCTCTTTCCAGTTATCTTTTCTATTTGATTGATGAGTGAATTGATGGACGTGCCTGTACCTGTTCCAATTTCATAACTGCCAGGACCCACTTCACCCTTTACAATTCTAACAATACATTTTACCAGATCATTCACATGAACGAAATCTCTAACTTGATTTCCTCCCCCATATACGGGTATATTTTCGCCATACAATGCTGCTTTTGTAAAAAGATAAACTGCACCTTTTCGTGAGGTTTCACCATAGATGTTGAAAAGTTTAAGAGTGATAGTTTTCAATCCATACAAATCTTCGTACAATTTTAACCATTCTGATCCATTCTTTTTGGATAATGAATAAGGATTTGTTGCTTCGGCAATGGAACCCGAGGTTGGAAAAACGAAGAGGGCCTCATCAATTCTTGCTCTTTCCAGAAACTTTACTGTCAAAGCTAATCCGTCTAAAAAATATTCATATGGAGCCTTTATTGAGTTTCTTATTAAAGTTCTGGCACCAAAATGAAGAATAATATCAAACTTTCCATCAGGCACCTTATCACCAAGATCAATCCCGGTAATGTCATAACCTTCGTTTTGTAAAGTGGCATAAATTCTTGAGCCAATGAATCCTTTGTGACCTGTAAGTAGAATTCTCATCATTTGGGTCAATAACAGCTTGAAATATTATGTTTTTTATGCATTTATTATTCCTCGGATAAATTGCTCACATTGATCCTGTCCCCGAACTTTTTGAATAGTTTCTCCATCTTTGGAGTGATAACAAATTCACAATAAGGGGCCCCCCTGTTATTATTATAGTAATTCCTGTGATAATCCTCCGAAGGGTAAAAAGGCTTCATTTCCACTATCTGTGTAACAATTGGTTTTCTGTATAATTTATTGTCCTCCAGCTCCTTGATATATGCAAGAGCAGTGTTCTTTTGAGCTTCAGAAGCATAAAATATAATGGATCTGTATTGTTCTCCAGTATCTGCACCCTGTCTATTTAGGGTTGTGGGATCATGTGTAGCAAAAAATACTTCCAGAATATCCCTATATGAAATTTTTTGGGGATCAAACTCCAGCTTAATTACTTCTGTGTGGCCTGTTCTCCCTGTGCATACCTCTTCATAGGTAGGATTTTCTTTATGCCCGCCAGAGTATCCTGAAGTTACCGCAAGAATACCATTGATATTCTGATATATAGCCTCGGTACACCAGAAGCACCCTCCTCCCAGAACAGCTATTTCCTTTTTATTAACGTCCATATTAATCATCTTCTACAAATAACATTGAGATCGAATTTACGCAGTGTCTAGTATTTTTTGTCGTAAAACCTTCGTTTAGAAAGACATGGCCGAGATGTGCTCCGCATTTTGCACATTGAATCTCTGTCCTCATTCCATCCCGATCTGGAAGTCGTTTAACTGCCCCTAGTATTTCATCATCAAAACTGGGCCACCCACATCCAGAATCAAACTTACTTTCAGATTTGTAGAGTGGTGCACTGCACCTTTTACATATATAAGTTCCCTTTGAATGATTATTTTCATATACGCCCGAGAAAGGAGGCTCAGTACCTTTATGTAGAATTACCCTCTCTTCCTCCTTTGAGAGTTTTCTATATTCCATTTTTAATCATTGAATATCACTATATAAAGTTCAATAAACAAATTTTTTATGCTTAAAGCACTCTTCTAATGGATATTATGATAAGTGCAAAAGCATATGGAGTCGAAAGTCAGGGTAGTTCTTTTAAGCCAATGAAGATAGAAAGGCGAGATGTTCTTGATGATGATGTGGTGATTCAGATTCTATACTGCGGCATATGTCATTCTGATGTTCATCAGGTAAGAAATGATTGGGGAGGATCAAATTACCCAATAGTTCCCGGTCATGAGATCGTTGGAAGGATAACAAAGGCAGGAAAGAACGCTGATCAGTTTAAGGAGGGAGATTACGTAGGAGTGGGATGCATGGTTGATTCATGCGGTAAGTGCCAGTCATGCAAAGAGGGCTTCGAACAGCAATGCGAAAATGAAACCGTATGGACATATAATTCTGTGGATCCACATACGAAGGGCCTTACATTTGGAGGGTACTCGGACAAAATAACCGTAAATAAGAGATTCGTAATAAAAATTAACACTCAAGAAAACCTTGCCGGAATAGCCCCCATATTATGTGCTGGGGTTACGACTTATTCTCCCTTAAAAAAATTTGGCGCGGGACCCGGAAAGCAAGTTGCTGTCGCCGGTCTTGGTGGACTTGGTCACATGGCCGTAAAGCTAGCAAAGGCAATGGGTTCTGAGGTTACAGTTTTCACAACGTCTGAAAAGAAAGCAGAAGATGCAAAAAAGCTGGGAGCCCATAGAACTATAGTGTATAAAAATAAAGATGACATTAGAAAGAGTGGTTTAAGTTTCGACATTGTCATAGATACTATACCTGCAGAACACGACATAAACGCATTAATATCCACTCTTAAACCTAATGGAGCCATGGTCCTGGTGGGTCTCCCTGAGAAGAGTACGAGATATTCATTGTCCCCATCTATTCTCATGGATTCAAACAGGTCCTTGGCAGGTTCTAACATAGGAGGAATTCCTGAGACACAGGAAGTTATTGATTTCTGTGTAAAGCATAATATCAGGTCCGAAATAGAATTGATAAAGTTTCCGTATCTGGATGAGGCCTACACGAGAATAATGAAAAATGATGTAAGATATCGATTTGTAATCGATAATTCATCTCTTTAAACTGATTACCAAATAGATATTAGATCCCTGTTAATTTTATCTTCTTTAACTTCACTGGTCATTTGAAATGCCTCGTAGAAGCTAGGGTGATTATATACTGGCAGAGTGGCCCTTAATTCTGCTGGGGAATGGGGATCGACTGTAACCAGGAGTTTCAGATATTCCGGTCTAATTTTCTCGCCCCAAATTTGAGCCCATGAAATAAAAAATCTCTGATATGGGGTAAGTCCATCTATTAATTGTTCAGCTTCTTCTTGATGATTTTTCAGATGTCTTTCCAACGCGGCAAAAGCAATGCTGACTCCCCCAAAATCGGCTATGTTCTCTCCATTTGTCCTTTCTCCATGAACAAATACGCCTGGAAGAACTTCCTTAGAACTGTATAGATCGGAAACTTTCTTAGCTCTTTTATTGAATTCAGTCTTATCGGATTCGCTCCACCAGTTATTCACATTACCATTGGCATCATACATTGATCCCTGATCGTCGTATCCATGAGTTATCTCATGGGAGATAACGCCTCCAATTGCGCCGTAATTTACTGCCTTATCTATCATTGGATCAAAGAAAGGTGGTTGCAGAATTGCTGCCGGAAAAACGATCTCATTATCCGTTGGAGAAAAATATGCATTGACCGTCTGTGGAGACATCTCCCATTCTTCACGGTCAACATCCTTACCTACTCTTCTCAATCTTCTCTTAATTTCAAATACCGAAGACCTCTGGACGTTTCCGATCAGATCATCCGGTTTGATTATCAGTGAGGAATAATCCATAAACCTTGATGGATAACCTATCTTCGTTCTGAAAGCCGAAAATTTTTCAAGGGCTTTCTCCCTGGTTTTCTGACTCATCCATTCGACATTGTAAAGTTTTTCTCTGAACACTGATTTAATATCCTGAACCATTTCCTCCATCAACTTCTTTGATTCCTCAGGGAAATGCTTTTTAACATATATTTCTCCAAGTGCCTCACCCATACATGCACTGATGAGCTTTACCCCTTTCTTCCAACGTTCCTCTTTTATCTTCATGCCCATTAATTTTTTTCCAAAGAAATCAAAATTTGCATTTTCAATATCCTCGTTCAATAAGGGGGCTGCACTGATGATCACTCTCAGGCACAGATAGGCTTTCAATGTCTCCATTTCTGTTCTATTAATAATTTCATTGAGAGAACTAAAGAATTCAGGTTGGCCTACAACCACGTATGATACATCTGGAACTTCTAACCTTCTTATGAAATCATTTAGATCAAAATAAGAAAAGAGAGACTTTAAATTCGGTCTATCGAAGCGGTTGTAATTTTTTTCTTCATCACGGAGCTCTTCATTACTTCTGCTAACCATCGCAATCTCATTTTCAAATTTTAAAATAGCCTTAACAGTCTCTTTCCCATACTCGGAGAGGTTTGCTAGTTTGAACATTTTATTAGCAAATATTTCAAATTCATCCAGTATATTTTTATAAGAATTATCAATATAATAATCCCTGTTTGGTAAAGTTAATCCACCCTGCTCTAAATAAAGGGCGTAAATGGAACTGTTCTTTTTATCCTGGCTTGCTCCAATTGAAAAGAAACCTGAAATGCCACTTTCCTGCAGAGATATGAGAACTTCATATAATTCTTCCCTTGAATTGATACCTTTAATTCTATTTATATATGACTCAACAGGTTTAAATTTCAAGCGTTCAATCAGATGAGTGTTCATTACAGAACTGTAAAAGTTCCATATTTTTTTAGTATTCTCAGATCTATCTACATCAACTCCTTCTTTACAATTTTCTATAATATCCTTGAGCAGATACAGATTTCTTTCTGATAGTTCCACAAAGGAACCCCATGAGGATTTGTCATCGGGGATTTCAATTTGATTTAACCATTGTCCATTTGCATAATAATAAAAATCATTAATTGGTTTTTTAGAAAGGTCCATTTTTTCTTTTGAAAAACGATTTATGTCTGGCATTTCTTTCTTTGTGCTTTCGTTAACTTCATGTTCCATGCCATAAGAGAATGTTTTCCAATATATATTTTATTAATATTCGTTATATTTGATTTAATAAGCTCAAGTAAAATATCTGCAAAATATATGAGAAATTTATATCTATGAAAAGATTAACCTTTGATGGAAATTATAAAAGATAAGAAAATCATTGTCACTGGCGGAGCAGGTTTTATAGGAAGCAATCTTGTTGAAAAACTATCTGAGTTCAATGAAGTTTTTGTAATTGACAATCTTCACACTGGCGATGAATCCAATATAAAAGGTCTTCTTACTAAAAGAAAGGTACACTTTATGAAAGATGATGCAAAAAATCTTGTGAATCTTGATTACCAGGCGGATTATGTATTTCATCTGGGTATATATTCAGCCTCACCGATGTACAGAAAGGATCCTTTTCTGGTTGCAGAAGTCATTTCAGGGATGATTGGCGTTCTTGAATATGCCAAAGCACATAAGTCTAAAGTGGTATTTGCTTCAACATCTTCAATCTATAATAGTATCGATCCTCCACACAAAGAAGAAATTATTCCTAAAGTAACTGATTATTATACTGAAGCAAGAATAGCCGCAGAGAGATTAGCTGAATTATATTCAAATCTGGAGGGCATAGACGTTCAGGCCATAAGATTCTTTTCTGTTTACGGACCGCATGAAGAGGCAAAGAAAAACTATGCCAATCTGGTTACCCAATTCTATTGGGATATTAAGAACAATCAATCCCCGGTCATATACGGCGATGGAACTCAGAGAAGGGATTTCATTCACGTGAGTGATTTAGTTGAAATATTAATAAGAGCATCTCAGCTCAAGGGATTTAATATTCTTAATGGTGGAACTGGAAAAAATTACAGTCTGAATGAAATGCTTACCATGCTTAACAAACATCTGGGTACCAGTGTTCAGGCAAAATTTATAAAAATGCCAATAAATAACTATGTTATGGAAACACTTGCTGATGTAAGTAACCTCAAGAAAAAGCTTTCATATTCACCTGGTATCGATCTCAAGGAAGGCATAAGTCTCATAACCAAGTGAGGAAAATGAAAGACCGGATGTTCATTTCAAAGACACCGCTAAGAATTACTTTCGTAGGTGGAGGAAGTGACATCAGGGAGTATTATTCAAAATATGGAAGAGGCAGTGTCCTCTCGGCTGCAATTAATAAATTTATATATATAGTTGTCAACAAAAAGTTTGATTCTAAAATAAGAGTAAGTTATTCCAAAACAGAAATTGTTGATAGCGTTAACAAAATAGAACACCCCTCAGTAAGAGAAGCTCTTAAATTATTAGAGATAGAAGGCGGAATTGAGATTGTAAGCATTTCCGATATACCTTCCGGTGGAACTGGCCTTGGATCGAGCAGTACTTTTCTCGTTGGGCTTCTTAATGCACTTCACGCATGGAAAGGTGAATTTGTCTCTCCCAAGGAATTGGCAGAGGAGGCCGTTAAAATTGAGAGAGAGATTCTACATGAACCGGGTGGAAAACAGGATCAATATATGGCCGCATATGGTGGAATTCAGCAGCTAGAATTTTATGCAGATGAGAAAGTAGGAGTCAGGCCTGTTATCTCAAGTACTGAAACGATCAGAGATTTTGAGCGTTCCTTATTGCTTCTTTATACAGGCATTCAAAGGAGTTCCACTGATATTCATAAAGTTCAAATGCAGAAAGTGGAAAAGAAGAGTGTCAATTATGAAAAAATGGTTCAAATGGCAGACGAAGCTTTCAACTGCCTTAACAATGGTAATTACAAATTGATTGGAAAAATGATTCATGATAATTGGATGCTTAAGAAATCTCTTTCAGAGGGAGTTTCAAATAATGATATAGATATCTGGTATGAGAAGGCCATGCAGCATGGGGCTATGGGCGGGAAAATTATAGGTGCTGGAGGCGGTGGTTTTATGCTTTTCATGGCAGATCCGTCAAAGCATCAGGAGATTATGAGAAGTATACCTGAGCTAACCAGACAGAAATTCGGTTTCGAATCAGAAGGAAGCCGGATCATTTATGTGGGTGATTAGTTAATGATTTTTTTTAATATTTTGTATGCATTTTTGATGAAATTTCAGATTTCTGACAGAATGGAAGGTGAATCACAATGAGAGTTCTTGTTACGGGCGGTGAAGGATTTATAGGTAGAAACATAATTAAAGAGGCAAATAGAAAAGGTTGGCATTCTATCTCCATGGATATAGCTGAAAGAAAAAGTGAGGCTAATGAATTTCATCAGGTTTCAATTCTGGACAGAGCCAAAATGGAAAACCTTTTTCCCGGGGTCGATTATGTTTTTCATAATGCAGCGGTAACATCGCCACCCGAATTTGAAGAGCGCCCATTTGAAGGATTTAACACCAACGTTATGGGTACATTTAATGTTCTTGATATGGCAAGAAAACATAACGTAAAAAGGGTTGTTCTCGCATCATCATCATCCATTTATGGGAATACAATGAAGAAGACTTCAGAAAGTGATTTGGACACCGATTTTATCAATCTATATCCCATGTCTAAATTTATCAATGAATTATTGGCAAAATTCTATGGTAAGGATAAAAGTCCTGAAACTGTTTTTTTGAGATACTTCAATACATATGGAGCGGGGGAGAACTCAAAAGGATTTTACTCCAGCGTAATTCATAAATTTATCTCCGATATTAAAGAGGGGAAAACGCCAGTCATTTTTGGTGACGGAACCCAGAGCAGGGATTTCATATTCGTTCAGGATGTGGCGAAGGCTAACATTCTGGCTGCAACTAAAGGAAAAAATGGGGAATCGTACAATGTTGGAACAGGGGTTACAACTTCGTTTAATAATATTTTCAAGATTGTCAAGGAAGAAATGAAAAGTTCAATTGAAGCTAAATACGAGAAAATTCCATTCCAGAGTTATCAGCTGTTCACATGCGCAGATATTACCAAAATAAACAGAGACACTGGATTTAAACCTGCTTTTGACCTCAGGGCCGGCATCAGAGAAATACTTTCATATCAGCACTAATCATCAACACATTTTTTATAGGTGACGCGGCTGAGCTGCTTATTTTATAAAGTACGAAAAGGTTAATCCTATGATTTCAATATCAAAAAAATGTCAATATATTCCATAAAGTTACGAATTGCCAGTATTCTCGCGGGGATAGCCATAGCGTTTCTTGCCACATTTATAATTCTGGGAGTGCTTGATTATTTCTTTGGTATAGCCATAACTTCCAATCTTATCGTTCTCATTCTTATTTTATTCCTCATAATGGACTTGATCCAATGGTTGATTTCCCCCTACATTGTGGGCAGAGTTTATCACACTAAGGAAATTTTTGAAAATGATCCTCAATATTTTTGGGTGGTTGAATCAGTAAAGAGGGTATCTGTTCTGAACAGGCAGAAGGTTCCCAGAGTTTTCATAGCCAATGTGATGGTTCCAAATGCCTTTGCATATGGTTCACCCTTATCGGGACGAAGAATTGCAATAACATCCGGTTTACTTTCAATTCTTACAAGAGATGAAATAGACGCCGTTCTGGGCCATGAAATTGGGCACCTAAAACATCATGATATTGGATTAATCATGGCTATTGGGTTGATTCCCACATTAATCCTGTATTTTGGTTATTCTATCCTCTTTTCAGGAGGAGGCAGACGAGGAAATAGCGGAAGTATTTTTCTGGTAGCTATTGCGCTGGTTGCAATGAGCTTTATTTTTAATCTGATGATTCTGGGAGTAAACCGTATGAGGGAAAGCTACGCTGATATAAATTCAGCTGAAACAGTCCCCGGAGCTTCTCTTAACCTGCAGACGGCTCTTGCTAAAATAGAGGCAAATCAACCCCATTATTTTGGCAGACAGAAAAAACACTCATCGTCTTCACCGGCCACGATGTTGATGTTTTCAGATGGGACCGGTTCTGATATATATGCTCCCCATATGGCATTACTGAACCACTGGAGAAATCAGAAAGTATCCCTGAAGGATCATATTCTCTCAAATCATCCCCATCCCGCAAGGAGAGTCCAGAAACTGGAAGAATACAGAAAGAACCATGGATATCAATAAAGTTATCTTCAATAGGAAGTTAATCAAAAATATGAAAATCGTCCCTTAATACAACTCCGTCCTTAATCGCATCCATCACAAGTTTATTCTTTTTATTTTTCATTTTGTGAAATTCATCTCTTGTCAAAGGAATCACTTCATATCCTGCTGGGAAATCAATTGCCTTTAATCTGTCCAGCGGGTTGCCCTCGAAATCTCCAATTATCATTATGTCTATGTCACTCCATAGATTAAAATCACCTCTTGCATAAGAACCTATGAGGATGACAGTGGCTCTAAACTTTAAAGTTAAGGAATACTTCTTTGCACTCTGAATTACTCTTTCTCTTTCTTCAATTCGCTTTTCAATGATCTCCATTTTCTTTCAATCTCTTCTATTATGGATCGGGAATATTCGATTGCATCTAGGGCATCTTCTTTGGTATAGTAGTCTTCCGGTGTCCCATCGGCCCATGAATCAGTATATCGTGTAGGAATGTAATATTTATCCAGTTTCTTAGCAATGTTAATGAAGTTGATTGAAAATTGACCTTTCTGGAGAAGCATGGAAATGGAATGACCGAAAGAATCGTTCCCAGTTCCCCGTAAATAGGCTTTTATTGAGAATTCACATGCCTGTTGGGCTTTGAAACACGCCCAATTATAAAAACCAGATTCGCCATCATTGAGTGC
>JAKATR010000093.1 GCA_021818675.1 Thermoplasmata archaeon
GGTGCTGCAGCGATCTGCTGTGTTGAGGCGTTCTTTATTACATCCTCGATATTAACCTCCTTAAGGCTTGATACCAAGGCTTTAAGTCTGGCATCATCTGCTTTGATTCCTGCTTCTTCCATCACTTTCCTAAGGTTCGCTTCGTCTATCTCTTTTCCTGCTGAATGAATCAACAGTGCTCCGTATACATATTCCATTTCTTTTTCCTCCTTTACCCAAATAGTGCGCCAAATCCTTCTGTGGCGTCTTCTGCTTCTTTTTCTTCGTTCTTCTCCTCTTTTACTTCTTCCTTATGTGCATTTTCCTTGGCTTCAGTTTTATGCACAGCTGCTCTTGAATTAATTATGAGGTTCTCCATTTCCTTTTCATCAAGGAATTTGGCTTCCATTCCTAGACTTTCGGCCTGTAGTCTGCCCTTTATGATAAGCTCAGGAACAATTTCTTTAGTAATAAACATTACCGATCCTGCAAGTACCTTTGCCCTGGAAAATGCCATTGCAATTTCTCCCATGACAAATTCCGGCGTGATTGAAAGGATATCTGACCTGAATATGAGTCCGTCATAATATGCCGATACGACATCTAATCCAACTGTAATGGGATGAATTTCAAGCTTTTCCAGAATTTTGGCCTTTTCCTTTGAAATCTTCTCTCCCTTTTTAACAAACACGGTTTCCTTCTTAATTACTATTTTACCCTTTTCTATGGCAGTTTGCAATCCAACCTTCTGAAACTCACTGATCATCGGACCTGGTGGAAACTGTGTTTCCTTGGCTTCTATGATTATGTCCTCAGTAGCGATTTCTCCTCCTCTGGCAGCCGCTTTTTGCTTTGATCCTTCCAGTGATGCATAAAGCTTCTGGGGTGTCATGTCTGTAGTTATTAATGCTATTTGCCCAGAAATAAACTCTTTCAGATTTCCAATGTGATCTTTTTTCACATTTTCAAGAGATTTCTCTACGAGAGTGCCCCTCATTACTCTTAGCTTGGCTTTTCCCTTCAGTGATCTTCTTATCTGCTGAAGCTGTTTATTTCTGATACCTTTAATGTTTACTATTGCTGAAACAGGGCTTTGCTCCATTTCAGAAGTGACCTGATTAACAAGATCTACTTTCCATTTTGCCGGCTCGGTCAATTCAAATCACCCAAATCTAATTTTACTGCTTTTCCCATTGTAGTCTTGATATAAATTGAATCAATATTTGAACTTCCTTTTTCAAGTTTCCCTATAATTCTCTTAAAGACTTCTCTTATATTTGCTCCCACATCTTCTTCAGGCATTGCCCTTGTTCCAACAGGTACGTGAAAAGTCTTTTTGTCTCTTGTTCTGACCCTTACCGTTCTCTTGAGAACTCCAATCATGGAACTGGGGTCCTGACCAGGTGGAACCGGTCTTGGTATCTTTCCTCTTGGACCCAATACCTGACCCAGAGATTTTCCTATTGTGGCCATTAAATTTGATTCTGCTATGAAATATTCAACCTGGTTTACAATCTTTTTAAAATCCTTCTTGTTATCAGCAAACTTTGAGAGATCCTCTGGACCATAAGAGATGTCAATTGTGCCTTTTACTTTTTGTCTCATTTCTTCGCTTGCGAATATTGCAACCTTATATTCACGGCCCCTTCCCTTAGGTAACACGACCTCATCATTAATCCTGTTTTTAGGATTTGACAGATCCAGATCCTTCAGGTTTATAGCCAACTCTAAACTCTCAAGGAATTTTCTTTCCTTTCCGTTTGCCTTAGCTTCCTTAATTTTTTCTTCAAGTTTTCCTGCCATTTAATCCCTCCTGCAAAATTGCAGTATTAGCGGGCTCTATCCCTCTGCTCCACTTTTAATTTACCAAAAGTGGACAATTGGATGCGAGTGCCAACTGCATTGGCATTCCATTAAAAACCTTTTTGTATATTCAGGATACCTTGATCTCCCCTTTGAGAATTTCGTCCTGAATTTCCTTCGCTGTTTTGCCTTCCACGTTTATTCCCAAGCTGAAACAGGTTCCCAGAACTTCAAGAACAGCTCCCTTCAAGTCGTTGGACATCATTGAGTCCATTTTGGATTTTGCCACTTTTGTTATGGCTTCGAGTGTTGCATTGGCGACGACCGTTTCCTTCCTCTTTCCGGATCCTTTCTCTATGCCCAGTTCTTTCTTAAGGAGAGCAGATGTGGGTGGAATTCCAACTTTTATCTCATATGTTTTTTTTGCAGGGTCTGTTACAGTAACCGTTATTGGAACCTGCATGCCCTGAAAATCCTTTGTTTTCTCATTAATTTCCTTAATAATCTGTCCCAGATTGAGACCTAGCGGACCAAGTGCTGGACCCAGTGGTGGGCCGCTGGTGGCCTTGCCTCCTTCTACCATGGTTTTAACTTCCTGTGCCATAATCTTTACCTGTTCAGTGATGCTGGATTTATTTTAATACTTTCCTGAAAATATACCATGGACAAAAATATGAAGGTCAGCATAGTAGAGGGAAGGAGAACCAGCGAATATTCAAAATCTCCTAAAGTTTTGGTAGACATTTACCGATCAACAACAACCATACCTCTAATTCTGAATTCCGGGGCAAAATATGTAATTCCTGCGCTAACATCAGCAGAAGCAAGGTCAGTTGCGTCTGGCATTAAGAATTCAGTTACTGTTGGAGAGAAATATGGAATAAAGGTTCCAGGATTTGATCTGAATAATTCACCACAAGATGTTTCCAGATATGATTTTTCTGGAAAAGTAGCCATAATCACTTCGACAAACGGCACCAGAGTATTACGAAAAATTCAGGATACCGGAGATATATTCATTGCTTCTTTCGTAAATATGAGTGCAACTTTGGAGGTGCTTAGAAATTTTGAAGAAGTTCAGATCGTTTTATCCGGAAGACCCGACGGGTCTGCTGATGAAGACATTGCCTTTGGAGAAGCGATGAGAATGAGCCTGCTTGGAGAGCAATATGATATAGAGAAAATTCTTAACAAAGTTAGGCGTGGAAGAGGGACAAAACGGTTAATATTAATAGGTGGAAGGAGAGATATTACCCTGAGTCTTTCACATGATATCATAAACTTTCCATGTAAATATGAGAGTGGAAAGATAGTTAAGATATCATAATTCAATGATCTTTTCCGGATTTTTATTTCTTAGATCTAAAAGCAGCCTTCTGGCTATATCTAATTTGATCTGCTTTCTTTCGTTCCATGGTTTACCATGAGGAGTGGTAAAATCAAAATCTACAAGAACAATTTTTGAAGCGCCAAGATAATCAGAAATATAAGCAGCCCGATCTCCGTCTGTAAATCCCCCGAAGTTTCCCGGATATTCTGGAACCTGTGTGGTTGGGATGAAACGCCCCTTGAATTTTTTGGAAATTTCTTTAATTGCCTGCAAATTATCCCCATGAGCATGTACAAATACGATTGACCCTGATTCTGATAATTCCAGAATTCTTTGAGTATCACCGTCGAGATCAGTTACTATAATTTCCGGCACGTACGGTTTTTTTATTTTCCAGATTGCTGAATCTGCCACGACGATGATTCCTTTACCATAAATTGAATTTATATCCTTCACTGGTGGTCCGTTTCCGATGACAAAGAATTCCCTCCCGGAATGCGATCTCAGAATGTCCATAAGAGAATTCCCAAAATTAGGAACTGTTAAAATATAATCTGCTCCCTCTTTGTCTTTTTCCCTGTCCAGTTTCAGTAAATTACAAATTTCTTCATATCTAGGAATCATTGATCACGCATAAAATGCCTGGTGCCCATTGTCTTTGAGAAGTGCCTGTGAACGAGTGCACTTATTATTGCAACTGCTATTCCCATAATCATGAAAACCACGCCATCAAATGCAGTTGAAACCGTTACATAGCTGAGAACGTATCGGATATAATTGAGAAGACCGTAAACAATAAACTCCGCAGCTAA
>JAKATR010000059.1 GCA_021818675.1 Thermoplasmata archaeon
AAAAGAATATGAAGTTCCTTGAGATTAGAAGACCAAATAACCCTACTTCTGTAAGCATCATTAACCCGTAGAAAAGAGATCCGTATTTCCCATTCTTCGCAGTATATATTGCAACTGGCATTATTATCGTTGTAAGCAGAAGCAATGCAAGGGTCAGTGATGATACACCTGAAGAAAAGTTTATCCCGATAGCTGGAACCAGTGAAAGACTGTAATTAGAGATAATTCCTCCATTGTAACCTGACCTGAAATTTAAAAGAGCATATATGAAAACCAGGAATAGAATAATAAGTGTGGTGATCATTGAAAATTCCCATGATTTTTTCCTCACGAAAAAAGCTGCAATTGAAGATAGTATGAGCAGTAAAAATATTAAAACCATAAACATTTAGAATCCCCCCAGCAGTTCCACAATCAGCAGGATTATGGAAATTCCTATGACAAGCACAACAAAATAATATTCAATTATACCGTTTTGAAGTCTTCTGAAAAATGAGCCCAATCTCAATGTACCAGAGCCTATGGCTTCAATTGATCTGCTGAAGTATGTTTCAAATGTTGAAAAACCTGATGATAATGGAATAATACCTCTTTCCGCAATATCATTTGTGAATAGCTTATCCAGATAATATTTGTTCTTAACTACCCTGTATAATCTGCTTTTCTTCAGATCCAGAGACATCCAGCCGCTGGTTGCATACAGAGGTATGGTTATAAGAAGTCCAAGAAGGACCATCATTGATGGTGCTAATGATACGATATATGGAATTGATACATGAATAGTCTGTGCGTAAATGAAATCATAAAAGAGGTATTGAAATTGTCCCATGATAAGGGCAATTATTGCCAGAATTATTAGTGGTATCAATACAATCTTGGATGGGTCTTTGGCCTTACTTGCCAGTTCAGATCTTGGCTTTCCAAGAGCTGCAAGGAAAAAGAACCTGAAGGTATATATTGTCGTTGTGAGAGCTCCCAGAATCAACATTAACCATGGTAAAAATGAAAAGAGCGAATAGCCGTTTGCACTGAAGAAGTTCCAGCTTGCATCTATTATTGTATCCTTTGAATAGTAGGAAGCTGTGAAGGGTAATGCCGACAACGTTATTGCTCCAATGAACATGAGAGTCATTGTTATGGGCATTCTCTTCCATAGACCACCCATTTTTTTCACATCCCTCAATTCCATCATTGTGAGAAGAATAGCACCGGCTGCAAGAAACAGGAGTGCTTTAAATACAGCATGAACCATTGTGTGAAACAGTGCAAATGAGATTGCGCTGTCTCCAATTATGCTTCCAATGCCCAATGCTGCAAACATGTAACCAAGCTGGCTGATTGTTGAATATGCAAGTATCCTCTTGAGGTCGTTTACCACCATGCCGATTGTACCAGCAAAGAGAGCAGTAAATGCTCCTATGAATAAAACGAAATCCAGTGCAGCAGTTGAGTGAAGATAAATTGGATAAACCCTTGCAACCAGATAAACACCAGCAGTTACCATAGTGGCAGCATGGATTAAAGCGGAAACTGTAGTTGGACCCTCCATAGCATCCGGAATCCATACGTGAAGCGGAAATTGTGCTGATTTACCTGCGGCTCCTCCCATGAAAAGCAGACCTATTAAGGTCAGATTAGTTGTTCCAACATAGTTGAGAATCTGAGGCCAGCTTGATGGATTTACAATATATGCAATGCTCAGGGGTGATGCAACTTTGTCAGCAAGGCTGACATACAATATGCTAAGACCAATCAGAAATAGAAGATCTCCCACTCTTGTTACGATGAAAGCTTTTTTCGCCGCTGAAGATGCGTTTGGCTTGAAATACCAGAAGCCTATCAACAGATAGGAACAAACTCCCACGAGCTCCCAGAAAAGGAAAAATTCTACGAGATTTGATGAGACTGATAGTCCCAGCATACCACCGGTAAAAAGAGCGGTTTCTGCAAAATATACATGTTTGTTAGGGTCCTTTCCCATGTAGTATAAAGCAAATAAGTGAATCATTAATGAGACAAAAGATACCATTAAGATCATAACCAGAGCCAGATGATCTATGTATATTCCGGCATTAATGTCTCCGAACCAGTTGAATGACTGATAAACAGGTGAAGATGTACCCCTTATCTGCAGATATACAATAAACGAAAGAATGAATGATATGAGGATTGATATTGTTGCGATGTAACCTGCAAGGTTTCTTCTGTATCTTCCAACTGTAAATGAAATAGGGAAAGCGATTATTGGACTTAGAAAAATGAACCATTCATAATCAATCATGTTACCACCTGATCTCCTTTAATAGAGAAACGGTTATTTTCCCGTATTTTTTGTATACAGATACAAGGAGACTGATTCCAACTACAGATTCTGCTGCTCCTATTGCTATTGCAAACAGCGCCAGGATTAGCGGTGAAACGCTACCGCTGGTTATGCCAATTGCCACGAGACTGAATATGGATGCGTTCAGCATCAGTTCTATTGATATGAGCATCTTTATTCCAATGTTTGATGTCATTACACCTGCAAGTCCAATTGTAAACAATAAAAGCGATATTAATTCGGCAATGTATAAAAACATACTTAGTCATCCTCCGATATATGCATCATTCCAAGTATGCCCACTACGAGTATTATGGATAATAATTCAAATGCGATAAGATACTGATTCATGAGCAAAACCCCAATATTACCTATTGACTGCTCCTTTGGTATAAACGTCCCCGGTATCTGAAATACTTCCACTGCTGTTACTAAAAAGAAGAACGTTGATGCAACTATGGCCGATATTTTATTCAATCTCTTTACCTCCTGTGAGCATTACTGTGAATACAAGCAATGATGAAACTGCTCCAACGTAAACTAATAATTCTATTGCTCCAATGAGCGTTGCACCCATATAAATAAATGAAGCAGAAATGGTAAAAAGAAAGAGCATTAACCAGATTATGGCCCTGAGTATATCTTTCTCGGAAACTGCTTTAATAGCCACAATGGCCAGAATTGCCCCAAAAATAACCAGAATGATATCAAAAATCATCTTTTTACCTCTTCCTCGTGCTTTTCCAGCTCTTCCGGGTTATAAGTGAATGAGTTTCTTGTTCTAGCAGTCTCAAATACATGTGTTAGATAAATTGCATCTGTTGGGCAGATTTCTTCACAGTTCCTGCATACTGTACACGTTCCAAAATTCACGTCAGGATAGATTTTCCTTTTGTTCCGTGGGTTATCCCTTTCCACTGTCTGCATTGAAATTGTCAGATTGGGGCAGACCTGTTCACACAGTGTACACCCAACGCAATCATCCATTGAGAGAAAAATTCTGTATTTGAAACGATCAGGTAGATTTTCCTTCTCCTCTGGATATTGTACTGTTACCGGCTTCTGTAACCCATGCTTGAATACTGTAAGCATTCCCTGGAGCATTCCAATAAACGGGATTCTTTTAGGCTGTTTTACCTCTATCATGCTATACCACCAAGTACAATTATTCCTGTTATCACCAGGTTAATGAATGAAAGAGGCAATAGTATCTTCCATCCAAAGTTAACAAATTTATCAATTCTCACACGGGGCATTGATAACCATACAGTTAATGATATGACAACCAGAACTACTGTTTTAATTAGAAACCATATGAACCCAATTGAACTCTCATAAGGTCCGCTTCCGCCTCCCAGGTAGAGTACACTAACCAGCATTGATCCGAGAAATATGGTTCCAAATAGCCCCATATAGAACAGACCAAACCTTAAACCTCCATATTCTGTTGTATCTCCGGTAACGAGTTCACTGTCGCTCTCCCCCATATCAAATGGAGAATAAGA
>JAKATR010000041.1 GCA_021818675.1 Thermoplasmata archaeon
ATTTTTCTCAAAAAGAATAAATACCTTCCACCAATCTGCGTCTTGAAACTGATGAAAACATATCTAAAGGTAACATTTTCAAGCGAAGGCGCAAAACCTAGTGAAATCATTAACAGACTGAGATCGCTTGGATTTAAACCCCTCATAGGAGAACAGGACCTTATTTATGAATGGGGTGAGAATGCGACAACAGAAGATTCAATATGGTTTGCGGATAAAATTCAGGCAACTCTCGAGGGATTCAAGGTTCTCTTTCAAATAGAAACATTGAATGATTAATCCAATAAGATTCTCCTGATATCGCCGCAGGAAATGCAGGAAATTTTTAACATTTTTCCCGTTATTCTGACCCTGCTGTTTCCCTTATAAAGTCTTTTACAATTTTTGCAGTAAGAAATCTTAATTGTTCTGGGTAAGGTTATATCTGATCTGAGTGCAATTTTTTCCATTAAGATTAAATAACGCTTACTCAGAGACGCGTCTATCTGATTAAAATCATTGCTCAGCCTGAACATGTTATTTATCCTTAAATTAGCTATCTTGTTTATTTCAGATCGTTCTTTCAATGAACACAAAGAATTAAATTGTATATAAAATTTGAAGATGTGATTAAGCGAATTGTTCTTGACATTGATGGAACTATAACTGATATGGAATTGAAGATTTCTCCGGATACAATAAAAATGCTCAGAACTGCAGAAGAAAATGGAATAAGAATTGATCTTTGCAGTGGAAATGTATTGCCGGTGATGATTGGAATTAGAAATATTATAGGCCTTAAGGGAAATCTCGCAGCGGAAAACGGCGGGATTATATTATCAAATAATGAGATAAGAAAAGATTTCAGTAAAAATATTCCAATTAAGGTATTGAAAGCTATGAAAACAAAATTTCAGATAACGGAACCGCTGACAAATCGCTGGAGAGAGACTTCAACAGCTTTTTACTATTCCGGGAATCCTGATTTGATTAAAGATTACGCCAGGGAATTCAATGTGACCATTCAAAACAGCAAATTTGCCTATCATATTCTGAACAAAAATCAAAATAAAGGCCGTGCCGTGGACGCTTTTGTTAACTTATCCAAAATAAGGAAGGATGAAGTGTTAGTCTGCGGGGATTCTGAGAATGATATTTCAATGTATATGGAAGGAGTACACAAAGCAGCACTCTCAAATTCGATTGATATACTAAAGGAGAAATCTGAATTTGTGTCCAGTAAGAATTACGGTGAAGGACTTGGTGAAATTTTAAACTATTTCGGTCTTCTTTAATGGCATATATTTACCAAAATGATCTTCAATCAATTCCTTTCCCTGCAATGCAATTTCCCCTCCCAAAATAACATCATTGGGAAAAATAGCTTCAAATCCATGAAAGGGCGTTGCTGGATTTTTGGAATGTAATCTTCCCTCACTTATTCTTTCCGTGGATGAGAAATCTACTGTGATAAAATCTGCAGTATATCCCCTTTCAATCAATCCTTTCTTTATTCCAAAAAGTGAAGGGGGGTTCTCTATACAGGTTTTAACGAAAATAGAAAGCGGAACGATTTTTTTCCTTATGAGAGCTAATATGAGGGGAACTCGTGTCTCAACCCCAATCATACCAGATTTGGCATATCTTACTTCTCTCTTATCCTTTTCAGTATGTGGTGCATGATCTGATGAAAGAATGTCGATCTTTCCATCGAGATATGCCTGAAAATTCTTTTCCCTGATCTTCTCATCCCTTATTGGCGGATTTACCTTTCCCCATGAATTTTCTATTTTTTCGCATGACAAAAGCATGTGCTGTGGGAGCATCTCGTTTTTAAATGTACGATCACGCATAGTTTCCACATTGTTAAAATCACTCATATGGGCCACAATTTTCCTGGAAATCCTGAACTTGTTAAGCTTATCAAGAGCTATTTTTTCACATTCAGTATTTCTTGACATGCTATGATCACACAATGTATTCACACTAACGCTACTCTTCCTTAAACATTCACCAGATTCTGCATGGAATACAATGTTTTTGCCCAAATTTTCCAGAGATAATTGGTTTGTTTCGTCTATGTTTTCTATACCTTTTGCATTGGTACTCTCTCCCATGTATATTTTTATTCCAATAGATTCATCATGAATAATATTTGTATTCCCTCCGTTGAACATAGAATATAATCCATAATCACAGAAAGATCTTCCTCTCAATGAATTTCTCTTACTTTCGTAAACCTCATAGTCGATAACAGGAACCATATTGTTTGGCATATCAAAAACTGTGGTCGTCCCACCAAAGATAGCAGACATGCTTCCACTTGCAAAATCCTCTTTTTCGGTTTCACCTGGGTCTCTGAAGTGTACGTGCATATCGGTCGATCCTGGAAACACTGCATTTTCCAGTTCCACTACTCTTGCATTGTTTCTGAATTTCGAGATTTCACATATTTTTCCGTCGCTAATTCCAATATAAAGATCGTCAAAAATTCCATTTCTATAAAATTTTCCATGGAAATAAAGTTCGGAAGCCTCTTCTCCAGTCATTATACACCCCTCCTTGTCCCCCATATTATTTTATGAAGCTGGGGCAGAACCCTAACATTCAATTTATCCTCCAAAACCTTTTCAACCAGCCATTTAAGTTCGGTTCCCCATGCCGGTTGAAATAGAATTTCTGCCCTGCTTTTCCATTGCTCTATAAATGAGAACGCATAATTATAATCCGTTTCATCACTTATTACGAATTTGACATAATCACTCTCCCTGAGAAACGATAGATTTTCCCTGTAAAGAGATTCGTGTTCGCCAGAAGAAGGTGTTTTGATATCCATATCTATATATGTCCCACTTATCTTGACAACATTGGAAAGATTCAGGGAACCACCAGTTTCCAAAAGCACATTCTTTCCAATTGCAGTGCACTCTTTCATAAATTGTATTGCTTCCCTCTGAAGCATTGGTTCACCTCCAGTAAAGCATATCCAATTCTCACTTATACTCTTAATATCTGAAATCAGGTCAAACAGTGGAACCTCTTCTCCACCAGAAAATGTGTATGTGGAATCACACCATTTGCACCGAAGATTACAGAGATTTGTTCTGATAAAATACATAGGTATGCCTATGTATTTTCCTTCTCCCTGAATACTGTGAAACCTCTCCGTCAATAGCAATTCATGAACCTCTTTATAATTATTGGAACCATATGCGCTTTCCTGATTCAGCAAGCTTGGTTCTTCCAAATTCCTTCATAGTTAAAACTGTGCTTAGTTTAAATGTGGGGCCGTCAGTACATAATTGGAATCCATCTATTGAACATGAATCACATATACCAATGCCACATTTCATATTCCTTTCCAGAGATAACTCCATGTTGATATTCCTGTTTGAGACGAAATCCACGATGGACTTAATCATTCTTTCTGGTCCACACACATATATCATTTCAAAGGCCTCCAGATCAATTTCCCTCATGGCGTCTACAATATTTCCCTTTATTCCCTCTGAACCATCATCGGTGGCAACTGTTATTCTGTCTTTGGCAAACAGATCTTTAAACAGGAGTTCGTCGCTTGATCTGGCTGCAACTACACCGCTTGCCTTTTGATCAATAAGTGGTCTCAGCGAAGCCATTCCTGAACCTCCGCCAACAAGCAGTGTTTTCCCTTTCACTCTTGTAAAAGGCTTTCCATAAGGTCCTCTAAAGAATATTCTTTCCCCGGGCTCTACTTTGGAAAGGGCGTTGGAAGTATCCCCATATTTCTTGACTGTAAGACATTTTTCTTTTCCAGTCAGTGATAGTGACATGGGTATCTCAGATATTCCGGGAACCCAGACCATAACAAATTGTCCCGGTTCTGCGTGGGAATCCCATTTAAAATACAACGAATTTACAGTTGGAGTATTAATTTCATTTCTCAGAATCCTGACGGAATTTATCATTTTAAAGCAATCCCCCTCAATTCTTCAATTTTTCCATATCCTTCTGAATCCATAAAATCATTGAGTTCAGTCAGAACTTTAGTGAAAACGGCTCTGCCGTATTTCCAGATTGCGGTTCCAATCTGAACGGCTGTTGCCCCTGCCATAATATATTCCACTGCATCCAAACCGGACTCAATTCCTCCTACCCCAATGACTGGAATGTCCAGATTTGATTTTACCTCATAAACGCATCTGATACCTACTGGCTTGATGCTGGACCCTGAAAGCCCTCCCACCCTGT
The DNA here is from genome assembly GCA_021818675.1 of Thermoplasmata archaeon. Lineage (GTDB taxonomy): Archaea > Thermoplasmatota > Thermoplasmata > Thermoplasmatales > Thermoplasmataceae. The sequence goes on from JAKATR010000041.1 coordinate 4,210, forward strand.
TTGATAAGACTGGTTTTCCTGAATAAATATCAATTTTCATGCCTCTCACGGTATTTATAAGAACAAGTGCGTCTGAATCTGATGCAGCATTTGCAATATCCAGGAGATTGGTCACGTTGGGACTCAGTTTGGCCCAAACTGGTATTTTTATAGATCCTTTAACACCGTTTACAATCTTCTTCACTAGAATGGGATCGCCACCAATTTCCGATCCAAAGCCTTTAACATGCGGGCACGATAGATTCAACTCCACGGCAGAAACTCCGTAATCCTCCATTTTCCCTGCAAGATTGATGAATTCGTTTTCGTCTTTTCCAAATATGCTACCGATTATTGGTTTCCCTGATTCCCTCGCAATCTTTATTTCCTCTCCAACATTGTTAATTCCAGGATTGGGTAAACCGACTGCATTGATAAAAATAGGATCATCTACAGCAACAATGGGCGGTTTATATCCATTTCTCTCATCCGTGCCTATAGATTTAGTTACAGCTGCTGCTGCCCCCTCCGTTAAAATTCTTTTCATGGTGTAGCCATTTTCGTCAAGAATTCCAGAAGCCAGAATTAGCGGGTTTGAAAGATTAATGCTTCCTACTGACGTTGAATAATCTGAATTGCTCATGCTCCTGCTAATTTTGTATTGTTATGTAAATATTCCTCATATATTATTACCATATATCATTGAGTATTTATATTACCTATGTAACAAATTATACAATAATCTTATCAAAAACAGTTATCATACCTATATCTTTCTCTGCATGATATTTTCTTCAGAGTTATAATTAAATTACTACCTTTTCCCTACGAATAGGAAACTAACAATCATACCTCAATTCTTCTGGAAAATCCTCGAGTTGTATATATTGCTCACCCTGTTCGGTTAACCCATAATAAAATACTGTAACCTCCTTTGGTAAATTTACCTGAGAGCATCCGAGGAGATATTTTCCTCCCTTGTTCATAAAGTCCCTTGCTTCGAACTGAGATGCGTAATGCATGATGAGTTGATCTGAAACCTCCATAAACTCCTTCAATTTTTCCACAGAAATAGTATGATTCACAACAACTCTGCTTGCTCCGGAAATAATCATGTCTACAAGATCGCTTTCCCGAAACGGGTATGCCATTAGGTTAAACTCCACATATTTTGATATGGTCGAATAAAGATTAAAGTTGTATTTTGAGCGAAGAAGGGCGTCCATATCTACTACAAAAAATTCCTCATCAGGCAACCTTGATAAATCATCTATTCCCTCAATATTTCCAAGGATTCTCGAATTCGAAATGGTAAGGCACTTCATTGACCCATATAAATTACCTGATGTTAAATTATTGTGTTTTTTGAAAGCATGGTATTGATTATCACGATCACTTAAAATATCCTTAAAATTTAAATGACACAAAATCCTTTTTTCAAAGTCGTTTTAGACACTTTCACATAATTATTGTAATATTCACATTTGCAAACATTTATTAAAGCTTCTGTGAATGTCTGATCGTTGCTGTCTAATCTGAAAGCATATACAATGAAACCAGAGAAATTACTCGTGCCAATGGCAAAGGGAGAAAGTTCAAAAAAGGCTTTCCATTTAGCCTTGGGCTTGGCATCTAACTACAAATCTGAAATTACAGCGCTAACAATTAAAGATGAAGCCAGAGAAATAGTTTGGAGCGATAAGGTAGCTATTGTCCTGAATGCCTACAAAGAAGCAAAAGATAAAAATATAAGACTTGTGCCCAAAGTTCAAAGTGCGAAGAATATCAAGCAGGGTATCGTATCAGAAATCAACTCAAAGAATTACGATATGGTAATTTTCAGCAGTGGACCCAGAGCGACCCTGTCCGCATCATTGCTGGGCGGTATTGGTGATTACATCATAAAAAATTCGCGAACAACAGTTTTAGCTATAACGTCAAGAATGAAGAAAAACAAATATGAAAGAGTACTCGTCCCTGTCACAGAATCTCTCAATGTGAGAAGGTCATTATACATTGCCTTAATGATTTCAAAAGTGTTTGATGCCAAGGTAAATATTCTTGACCTGAGAAAATTTGACAAGAAAGAAACTCATGGATTTAAAAATTTCTTTGATTCCATAGATGAAATTAAGAATGAATATCCAAATGTTGAATTTTCCAGCAGCGAAGGAAATAATATGAAGGAAATTATTCTCGGCAGAGCTTATTCAACTGGTGCAGACCTTCTGGTATTTGGAGTTCGGCCAGGTACATCCGGTAATATAAGAATCAATGGTCTAATAAAAGACCTTATAAAAGAAATGTGGACTGATACAATCTTAATCAAGAAGTGATTTTGGCACCACTCCATTCTTAATCATCAAATTTATGATGTCCACATTCAAAACCATTGTGTTTGTGTAGAAGCTTCCAAATATAGGGAAATTTTGCTGTTCACTTGAATTTATATATTGCATAAGATCAGATTCAAGAGCAATTACTGATATGGAACCATTGAATAATACAGAAAGATTTGATGCGATTCTCGGGATCTGAATGTACGCTCCCTGCAAAGGTATATTTGGATCAAGTCCGGAAGCAGAATAAGCTATCATGGCAAATGGAATAGAAGACAGATTCACTCCCGGATTTTTACTTTCAAATTCTTTCAAGGCATTTAGTGTGAAATTAAGAGATTGGGATGAATCTCCAGATCCGGCGCATGAACCTGATTCTGATAAATTATATGATGTTACAGAAGGCCTTGCTTCAAAGAACAGGGAACTGTTGTTGAAAGCCTCGGCCAGCAGATAACTCCCGTAGATAGTGCCATTTATTTCCACCGGTGAACCCATTGTGCTTCCCGGATCTATGTGCTCTGCTATTTCTGCAGTTATTGACGGTATGATGAACCCCAGAAGGAGTATCATGACAACTGCCATAATGGCAGAGCTCCTCATGATTTTTAAATAAGGATTTAATTTTACCATGTGACACCAACTCCAGCTAAAAGAAAGTAGATAATCCCAATACAGATGAATGGAAATATTATGCCACCCGCACCATACAAAATTATGTTTCTTTTTAAAAGTTCATCTGCCCCTGATGCCTTGAACTTGACTCCTTTGAGCGCCATAGGTATTAATGCCGGAATTATGAATGTATTAAAAATAAGTGCTGAGGTAATGGCAAGGAGGGGGTCAGTAAAACCCATTATATTTACAAACCCAAGTTGCGGGATAAGGTAAAACATGGCGGGTATGATAACAAAATATTTTGCAACATCATTTGCAAGTGAAAAGGTCGTAAGAGAGCCTCTGGTTATGAGAATCTGCTTTCCCAGAAATATTACATCCATTAGCTTGGCCGGATCATTATCCAGATCAATCATATTTGCAGCATCCTTGGCCGCCTGAGTGCCGCTATTCATGGCCATGCCAACGTCTGCTCTCGCCAGTGCCGGGGCATCGTTGGTACCATCTCCCACCATTGCAACCATTCGCTGCTTATCTTTTTCTTTTTCTACTTCCTTGAATTTATCTTCCGGTTTAACGTTGGCAACAAATTCATCGATTCCGCTCTCCCGGGCAATATATTGAGCAGTAATTTCGTTGTCCCCTGTGCACATAATTGTTTTGATATTCATGTTTTTCATAGTTTCTATTCGTTCTCTTATCCATGGCTTAATCACATCGTTCAGTTCAATCACTCCAAGGAACTGGTCATTTTTACATAAAGTCATTGCAGTTCCACCCTTGCTTGATATTTCAGCACTGATCCCTTCTATGAAATTATCGTGACGGCCTATTTTTTCTGAGATGGATTTCATTGCCCCCTTCAGAATGACCTCATCACCAATTTTTACTCCGCTGTATTTTGTATCTGATGTAAAAGGGATAAATTCTCCCGATAAACTTCCAAGTTTCTCAGTGTCCAACCCCGATGACTGACACAATTTCACTATGGATATTCCCTCCTTGGTTACGTCCTTAGCAGAGGAGAGATAACAATATCTCAGGAAATCATTCTTATCAATATTTGGAACTGGAAAGAAATTGATGGCCTGCCGATCTCCGATAGTTATAGTTCCAGTTTTATCAAGAATTATTGTATCAATATCACCAGCATTTTCCACTGCTCTTCCACTTTTGGAGATTATGTTAAATTGGGAAACTTTGTTTATTGCGGCGATTCCAAGAGCCGGAAGCAAAGCCCCAATGGTTGTAGGAATGAGACAAATCAGAAGAACAATTAATACGAAGAGATTGAGATTGATTCCCAGGAAATCAGCCAGTGAAAAAATTGATGCTGTGATTATTAAAAAGATCAATGTAAGTCCTGAAAGCATCACGTTCAGTGCAATTTCATTTGGAGTCTTTTCCCGAACAGAATTCCCAACTAGGGCGATCATCTTATCTAAAAATGTTTCCCCCGGGTTTGCAGTTATCCTTATCTTCACTGAATCGGTGGTTAATATGGTCGAACCTGTTACGCTGTCTCCAACTACCTTCATTGTTGGTTTTGATTCTCCAGTGATTGACGATTCGTTGAAATAGCCAGAACCCTCTATTATTTCACCGTCATTAGGCACGAATTCATTTTTGTTGACAACTACGATCATTCCAGTTCGTAACTCTTCTGAAGGTACATCCCTTATCACTGAGCCTTCAGCGACATGTGCAATGGTTTTTTGCCTGATTTTTTTCAGACTGTCCGTAATTGCCTTGCTCTTTCCCTCTGACATTGATTCAGCAATGTTTGAAAAGAAAACCGTAAGAAATAGAAGTATTATGACAGAGGCATAAAAATAGATATATCTGGAAGAAACTGGCAGATCATATTGCCCCCTGAATATCAATAGATATATTGACATTAACAGGGCGATCTCTGTTACAAACATCACCGGATTTCGGATCAGTCTGTCAGGTCTAAAATTTTCCAGAGCTTTAATTAAAGGCTCGGTTTTCATCTTCAACGGATCACCCCAATTAAAAGGTTAAAATCCTTTCCCCATGAAAGAAGTGGTCCCAGAGCAAGTACCGGGAAAAATGAGAGAAGACCAAGAAGTATCATGGTGAAAAATAACATAAAGCCAAACCAGAATGAACCAACATTTACTGATCTTCCATAGGTTACCTTGGGCTTTTTGAAGGCAAATGACTGAGCAATCATGAGCTGGAAACCCATTACAAGAAATCTACCCGTTAGCATAATACCTGCTTCTAAAAGATTAAAAAATGGCTGGTTGACCTGAAAGCCACCCATAGCAGAACCATTGTTGGCTGCAGCCGATGAAAACTCATAAAGCAATTCAGTTATTTGATCTGGCCTGGGACTTGCAAAACTTGACATTACTGCAGGAATCAGGAGAGTGATTCCCAATGGCACTACTATGAGCAACGGATGGGTAATAAGTGAATATGTTGAATATTTTATCTCCTTCGAGCTTATCTTCAGGCTAAAAAGTTCCGGTAGTTTTCCAACCATTAGAGCTACTAAAAAAATAGTAAAGATAACATATGTGAATATATTAAGAATTCCCGTTCCTACTCCACCAAGCGGATCATTTAGCAGTATAGGAAACAGCACTCCCAGAATTCCTGCAGGTGTAAACGCATTTAATGCCGAATTGGTTGCACCAGTGGATGTCATGGTTGCACCCGATGCAAATATGGACGTTTGTGAGATTCCCAATGCCGTTTCCTTACCGAGGAAATTTCCAGTATAGAAAAGCCCGAGATTGGTCATTGACGGTAGCCCTGCATATTCTCCAAAAAATGTAAAAAATGCACTGAGCATGAATAGGGACATGATGACACCAAAAACCATTCTTCCAAAATTCCTGCTGTCCAGTACCCTGCCAAGAGCAAAGATTGATCCCATAGGAATTATGGTGAATGAAACAACTTCAACGATATTTGAAATCCAGTTAGGATTCTCAAATGGATATCCGGAATTTGCTCCATAAAATCCACCGCCGTTTGTTCCTATATTTTTTATTCCCTCAAGAGAAGCGACTGGTCCTATGGGTATTCCTATAACTGATTTGGAGAAAAAAGGGTGGATATAAAGAAATGAAGAGGTGGTTTCCGGAATGCCGATAAAGAGAAAAATCACTGTTGCAAGGAGAGATAATGGCAAAATCAACTCGAAAATAGCCACAAGGAAATCATGGAAAAAATTTCCCAGTTTTCCGTCGTCCTTAATGATTCCCCTTATAAACGCCATTGAAGCAGCGAAACCTGTTCCCGCAGACAGAAACATCAATCCTATTATTACAATGGTGAGTTCATAATATGATAAACGCTGTGGCGATGAATAATTCTGAAGATTTGTATTTGTCAGAAAGCTGCTTATTGTGTTTATGGCAAGGGTAAAGGAAAAGCCTCTTTGACCAGGCAAAGGAAAATAGTTTGTTTGGATCAATAAAAATAAGAGTGTAAAAATCCCCGCCATTAAATTGAAAAAAAGAAGACTGAAAAAATATCCCTTAAAAGTGTGTGATTCATTTTCATCCACCCCACTTATCTTCTCTATGAAATATATGGCCTTTTCGGAAAATCCGGTCAAAATAGTTCGTTGACCCAGATATATTTTTTTAATATGGTCAGCGATTATAAATCCAAATATTGAAATTACAATGAGATAGATCAATATGATAACAGTCCCTGAAAAAAGTCTATTGCTCACAAAGAAGTTGAGCCAAAAATTTGATGAAGACCCCCCACTAATCATAGTTTCTCAGCTCTGAATATGCTGTAAAGAAGATACCCTGAGGTTAAAGCGACGATTATGATTAATGGAATTATCCAATAGCTCGGTGAAATCAACCAACTTTAATTTTCTATATATATTTAAATTTTAAGGCAAAAAATTGCAAAATATTCATCATTTCACTATAAAATTCCTCAATGTCTATTTTAAAATATTTTTCAGCTACTTGTTATATCCATTATAAATACTAGCAATCAGAAATATATCTCATTAAAGTTCAATCTCCCAAGAAACTCTATAACGGTGTCTGGAGTATGAGAACTGTCACGGAAATATGCCAAACATGTGGTGAAAAGGATTTCACTTTGTGAGTATTTTCAATTGTGCCACGATATCCAAATTTGTTTATTCTTTCCACGATTAGATAATTTATGGTTACAATCTTTTCTGTGGGAGTTATGATGTGCAATATTAAACGGCTTCCCTCTCTGGCATTACGTAAAGCTTGTGGTAAATAAAAGTAACTTTTGAAATTACCCATTAAAATCAGATCATACCTCACTTTTCCATGAAAACATCTGCAATCTTCATTATAAATGTAAATTTTGGATGTAATCCCATTCAATTTTACTGCTTTTTTTAAATAATACAATGCTCTTTCATTTACATCTATACAAGTTAAGGTTTCAGGGTTCATATATTTCGCAACAGGCAGGGAAAAATAACCAATACCCGAGAACATATCAAGAACATTGTCGGGTTTAATTCCAATCCCGGATAGGAAATTTCTCTCCTTTAAATTCCCTTTGCTTATCATCACCTTTTCCGGGTCAAAGAGATATTTCACCCCATTCTCCATATATTGCATTTCTCCTCCATTCCCTGCTATTAATTGAACAGATGGTTTACGCTTTTCCCCCGTAATTTTACCACTTTCCGCATAAACTGATGTAACTTTGCAGTTTTTTACAAGTTTATTCGCCGCAGATTTTTCATCATCGGTATTGCTCCAATTTTTCAGAATGATGCATTTACCTATCCGATACCACCTAGTCTTTTTTCCATTCTCTTTATTGGCGTTCCCGCTTTTCTCATTAAGAATTCTATTGATAGAATTATCAAGTGAAGTTGTAAAATCAAAAATCTCAGTAGTTTGTTGATCTAAATTGACCTTTTGAATAACTGGCAAAATTCTCATATTTCCTCTGGAAATGATCTTCAAATCAGTCCTGAGGAGTTTATTCTTAAAAAGATAATCATAAACCGCACTGAATTTATCTCTTGGAATGGGCAACCCATAACTTTTCAATGTGTGTGTATGTCTGAAGACTTTTTATCGTTTACTGGACAGTAATTGTTGAAACAAATTATTGATTTTATCATACTAAGTATAAGAACCACGACAAATTGAAAATGCAAAAAGAAAAGCGTAAATTCGCGGATATAATACCTGCAAATGAATTCAATTGATCTATTCAACAAAGCAAAAGATCTTTTTCCTGGCGGAGTAAATTCACCCGTTAGATATTACGCACCGAACCCGGTTTACTTTAGAAAAGCCATAGGAGATCGAATTTTTGACGTGGATGGAAAGGAATATCTGGATTTTAATATTGGATTCGGCGCGATGATTGCCGGTTATGGAAATGAGGAGATAATTTCCAAAATCCATGAAATGGATTATTTGAGCGTGCCTCTTGGGGTTCCTTCGGAATTTGAAATAGATCTGGCCAATGAGATCAAGACGGCCATTCCTTCAATAGAAATGATGCGTTTTACTAATTCCGGTACCGAAGCAACCATGCACGCAATAAGACTGGCCAGAGCTTATACCGGTAAAAAATTGATAATAAAAATGAATGCGGGATTTCATGGATCACACGATTATGTTCTCATAGGTGCGGGGAGTGGCGCCCTGACCTTTGGTACGCCATCATCGCCCGGAATACCGGAGGAAATTGGGAAAACAGTTCTGGTATCAGACTATAACAATCTTGCAGATACTGAAGCACTCTTCAAAAAATACAAAGATCAAATTGCTGCAATTATAGTTGAACCCATACTTGGGAATATAGGTCTAATTAATCCAGAAGATGGTTACCTTAAGAATCTGGAGAAAATGTGTCATGACAATGGATCATTGTTTATTCTTGACGAAGTTATTACCGGATTCAGATTTGGATATACCGGTTACCAAAATATAGCAGGCTTAAATCCTGATCTTACTATTTTGGGAAAGATAATAGGCGGGGGACTCCCAATAGGACTGTTTGGAGGAAAACGGAAGATAATGGAGATGATAAGCCCATCCGGCAAGGTATATCAATCTGGCACTTTTTCAGCTAACCCTGCTACGATGGCTTCAGGTTTGGCCACCCTTAATTACCTCAAAACTGCAGATTATAATTATATAAGTAAAATGACCAATCTAATAACTAATATCCTGCAACCATACATAAATGAACATGAAATAATTTTGAACCAGTACAAATCCATGTTCCAGATTTTTTTCACTGGAAGCCGGGTATATAATTTTAAATCGGCAATGGCTTCGGATAGTAAAAGGTTCATGAGCTTTTTTAGATATTGCCTTCAGAAGGGAGTGTATTTGTCACCGGGACAATATGAAACAAACTTCATAGGATTTCTTCATTCACCAGAAGATGTGGAGATTGCCGCTACTGTAATGGAGGGTGGAATTGAAGCTTCCAGATACTAGAATAGGAACAAGAGCCAGCAGACTCGCCCTAAATCAGACCCGAATTTTCATTGATTCGGTAGATTGGAACGATATGGGAAAAGAGATAGTAGAGGTAAAATCTCATGGAGATATTGATCTCACATCCTCGCTGAGTGAGATAGGTGGAACTGGTGTTTTTACAGAAAAGCTTAATAATATGATTCTTGACGGAGAAATAGATTTGGCAGTACATAGCGCAAAGGACATACCATCGTCACTCAATGAGGAAATAGAAATTTGCATGGCAATTGAGGGCCACAATTACAGAGATTTTCTTGTTGGGACGTATAATATCAAGAATATAAAGGCGAGTGGAAGAATAGGAACTTCCTCGCCAAGGAGAATGTCGGAAATCAAATACATAAGACCAGACATTGAGGTAGTAAATCTCAGGGGAAACGTTGAAACACGGTTAAGAAAAAAAACTGAATCCAATCTTGATGGAATAATACTGGCAAAGGCTGGATTGGACAGGCTTCAATTGAATCCGGAGGGTTTTGAGTTACCGGAAGACATCTTTGTGCCTGCTCCAGGACAGGGCATCATTGCAGTTACTGCTCTCAAGGATTCTGAAATTTCAAAATATCTGAAAAGGTATTCAGAAACGTGGAGTATGGAAAGACTCAACGCTGAGAGGAGATGCATGAAAATAATGGGTGCATCATGCACAGTTCCTTTTGGTATTCTTATTCTCCCGGAGGAGAAAGGATACAGATACTATATATGTATAACCAACGAAAAAGGCATAAATTACACTGATGGTTTTTCAGATGATCTTTCTAAAATTGAAGGCATCTGCAGGGAACTTTATGAGAGATGAAGAACGAAGAAATGGCAAGGAATTAAACGCTTATACTGTTTTGAGCACCAGACCAGCTGAAAAATTTAAGGCAGAAATTGAAAATTATAATTTTAATCTTATAAATGTACCGCTAACTAAACTGATAAGAAACAAGATAACCTCTTCCCAGAAAATTGAAATAGAGAAATTTGGCCCTGATGTCATAATTCTAACCAGCAGTTACGGAGCAGAAATTTTTCTCAAAAACCTTTGGGACCTTTTTAAACACAGAGATATAAAGTTCATCGCCATTGGGGATTCCACCGCGGAACCTCTAATAAAGGAAGGAATTAAAACTTATATTCCTCAGGATAAAACCACTGAGGGAATCATTCAATTCATTAAGCAGGAGATCCCGAGAGAATTTAGGATCATGATTTTGAGAAGCAACAGGGGCAATCCCATTCTTAACGAATTTCTAGAAGTAGATAAGAGAGAATTCATTGAGTTTGTTCTCTATGACATTTTGGAAGATATAGAAAACAGAGAAAAATTATTGAAGTGCCTGAGAACTATGGATCTGGAGGCCATATTACTGACATCTTCTCTTGAAGCAAGCATATTCTTTAGGATAATCAGAGAAGAGAATTTTAAAATTAATGAGCAAACTGTGATTTATGCCATAGGAGAACCAACTAAAAGGGCGGTCCTAAATTCAGGGTACACTGGAAAAATATTAACCGGAGAGTCCAGTTTTAAATTGATTCTTGATAATATTAACAAAAAGAATAGCGGGGAATGGATTTGAACCATCGATCTACGGGTTATGAGCCCGTCGGGATTTCCTAACTACCCCACCCCGCTTTAACAACGAAATGCTTGTTTATCATATAAGCTTAAGGTTTTACAACGATTTTTTGAAAAACTATTTTCACTGTGAAAAGCATCCGGTAATATTGTGGATTGAGTTTCTTCATCCAGTATCACGCGATGTTTCTGTTTATCTGAATGCCTCTTCCAGTTTCTCCATTTTCATTTTTTTGATATTCCCCTCAAGGAAATTATAAACTGTCCTCTGTTTTCTCCCCTCTATAATCATTTTTATGGCCTCAAGCGAGTATTTTATCGAGATATAATCGCCGATGACAGATACTGTGTCACCGTATACCGAAACACTGGTTCCGGTTAAATCTTCAATGACCTTTCTCGTCTTTCCTTCCCTGCCAATTATTCTTCCCTTTATTTCCCCTATCCTCCTTGAGCCCTTTCTTGCATATTCTCTCAGAGTCATCACTATCAGTTGATAATTCTCGTCGAATAGAAACATAGCCTTTTCTGGGTTGAATCCTCTTCCAATGGCCTTTATAACCTCAGCAGCTATATTTGCCCTGAGCGGATCTCCGCGCTGGATTATACGAACATCTCCTTCTCTGGAATCGATAATAAGATTTATTTCTCCATTCTCCTCTATTAATTTTCTAATTTCTCCATCTTTCCCAATTAGCACTCCAACTCTTTCCCTTGGAATTTTAAGATCAATCTCATTTTGGGTGGTTTCCGAAGTATCCATTTTTTTCATTATCATTATTTTCCTTATTATTGTTTTCTGAGCAATTTATGTGGATCTTCTGGCCAGTTATAGTAGAATGATGGAAGAGCCAGTTCATCTTCTAAAATGCCCGCTTTCTTTGCAAATGTTATCATATTATTTATATCTCTATTTAGAAATTCGCGAGCCATAGGGTGAGTGATAGGAACACTTTGTCCTACGTCTATTATAAATGCATTTTTTCTGTAGCATAGTATGTTATATTCGCTTAGATCGGCATGGATTAATAGGGCCTTTTCGACCATCTCTTTATACTGTTTCATTGCAGAATCTATGTACATCGCCATATCATCACCATTATAGGTTCTGAGTTGCGGAGCTGGTTTAAGCGATGTGCCCATATATTGCATTAAAAGAACATTTTTATGAACACCTATTGGAGCAGGGCATTTCACACCTTTTTCTTCCATATTTCTTAGATTAATAAATTCCTTTCTCGCCCATACATATACAATAGAACTTCTGGATAGTTTTTCCTTTTCAAAACGGTAATCGCCTTCTATATATTCTCTTACAGAATTGAAACCCAAAGTCGACATCTTATAAATTTTGATTGCTATATTCTTTTTCCTTACGAGTGCTTTAAAAACTACAGATTCTTTTCCTGTGGAAACAGGATAATCGATTAAATCAACTTTGAATCTCTTCATGACCTCATATATGGCGTCAAGAGTTCTGGCATCAAAAACCTTATCCATGGTTTTACGACCGGGATCATCACCTCTTCTGAATTCGCCGGCCTCAAGGAGCTGCTTCAGTGCACTTTTATCTTCATTCATAAAATTACTTGAAAATATCTATCACATCAGGCAGTAATCTGTTTCTGCTTAAGTAACCAGCCTGTGTTTGTGTATATCGATACACAACATCTGCCTTTTCCGATTGGAATTGCCATGGCTTTATGATCACAAGATCTCTTTCTTTGATCCACATTCTTTTTTTCATTTTACCTGGTATTCTTGATATTCGGGTAAAACCGTCCTCACACATAACGGTTAAATGAGATGCTCCGGATAGCTTTTCTACTACCCCATACATTTCTCCCTTTCTCTTGTTTGGTAATATAACTCTTACCGCCTGATCTTCTCCCTCTACTGAAGAATTTGTAAATTTTCCATTAGCTTTATCAACCATTCTTTGTCTCCTGAATTGAAAGATATGCCATGTTAATATTTAAGAACTATTAGATTGAGCTAATTTACATTAACAATAGTTAAACGCACTTGATAACCCCATGCTAGCGCAGGTAACTCCCTGTTCATGTGACTAAGGGTTCCCTTTAGCGGTGCTTTAGTATAGACGATCTTAAAAATCTCCAGCGTCTATCGTTTTACTTAATATATTCACACTAATCATATATCTCTAAGAATCTTATTGCACGAAAGAAATTTTGAGGAACGATTAATAATCCAATCTCTGGATCTACCTCAACACTTTTATCATCCATAATTTTTAATTTAGAACCGGGGTATAGCTTGTTTTCTTCCATAAATTTCAGTATCTCCGGGCTTTCAAATACAACTCTTGACACCTTCATTTCTATGGGTGAACTTACCATACTAAGTCTTTTGTCCTTTGTTTCAGTTACATTTCCGTCTTTATCTGGCACTGCGTTGCCATGCGGACATTTTTGACAGCCGAAATTCAGGCAAACCTTCTCAATTATCTCCTCGGTCATACCATGCTCAATGCCCATTGCCTGATCATCCAGTTCAGACCATTTCATCCCCAATCCTTTCCACAGGAGAATTTCTGCAACTCGATGTTTTCTAAGAAACTTAAGAGACTCTTTCATGCCCTTTTTGGTCAGTATATACTTTCCCTTTTCTCTTCTTATTACAAGCCCCCTGTCCATTAGTATCTTGATCTCATCCAGGACGGTTTGCCTTACGGTACCCAGAATCAATGCAATATCTTTTAAAGCAGCAAAACCTTGCAAGTCCATATATTCGTGTATGCATTTCAGGTAATCTTCTGCATTCACGGAAGAGCCTTTCACCATACATTATAACAGGTTCCTCTAATAAGGATTTCCATTTTTCCGCAGGAAAATCTTATATAAGACACTTTAAATTTAGGTTGCTTATTTGCTTCCTGCCTTGCTTTTAGAATAGAAACGTGTATAATAATATAAAACAAATAGAACTGCTATTAGAGACACAACTATGGAAGCGACTATAATCAGATCACTTCCATTGTTGTCAGTTATGATATTTACAGTTATATACTCATTTCCTTGAACATCCAAATATCCCTTTGATATATTTTTTCCTCCTCCAGCACCATTTTGCTGGTTTTGTAGGGAATATAGTTTGCCAGACTGTGAAGTTATTGTATAACCATTTGGAACGTAAATTATAACAGAGTAGTTGCCGCCAACCACATAAAATATAATTTGACTCGATGTTGTGGATTCTAAAGTACTTCCTTGTAGACCTTTGAGGACAACTGACCAGTTCGAATTACTCGGGAGACCTGTTTCATTAAAAAATATATAGTATGATGAAGTTAAAAAATTGTATGGATTCTTCTCATTTAGGTTATTTAAGTGTGAAAATACACTCATCTCCCTATCACTATGCTGAAATAGCTCCCCGTTCTCCGAAGTTGATATGAATGAATATAATAGCATAAATCCAATGATTATTACGATTATTTTATTTCTCATCAATCCTTTATTGGAGAAAATTAAATAATCTTTGGCAAGTGATCTACACATTTAATCCACTCATGCCTTTTCATTTTTTTGCATTTTTTATAAGAATTATAATGTGCAGATTGGTATTTTCAGGATTAACTTTCTTTTTGTATTTTAAACCCTTGAAACAGGGTCATTGAAACTCATTGATTTGCTTTCTGAAATAATGCCCTGAAAGTATCTATGCGTTGACCTGTTATATGGAGTTTTAAATTTGGTATCGCTATGAATTTGTCACATTCCCCGGTCAGATCTCTTCAAGCCCATAACCAATAAAAATCAAGATAAGGAATGAATGCATGAACAACAATGGATAAGTTCAAATTAATATGCCCTCTAATAACACCTCTCGATAGTTCCTATGCGCCAAGCAGAGAATATTATAGACTCCTTATGTCAGATCTTAATGAAATGGGTATTAATTCCATATTTCCTTTGGGGAGTACGGGGCTTTTTTCACTTTTGACAATGGATAAAAAGAAAATGTTTCTAAATATTGTATCAGAGGAATCAGAGAAGAAAGAGACGTTTATAGGCATCGGCAGCCAAAACACTGAGGAGGCGGTCGAATTGGCGAAATATGCTTTTGATCTTGGATTTACAAACATGGTTCTTCAGCCTACCTATTACATAAAGCCTGAGCAGCCATGGATTATAAAGCATTTCAGTGAAGTTATGTCCAAGGTTGACGCCAATTTCATTATTTATAATATACCTCAACTTGCAGGAGTTTCTATTGAACCTCAGACTATTGAATCAATCACCGATGCTACAGGGGCAAAAATAAAAGGGATTAAAGAAAGCTCAGGCAATATTAGATATTTTAATGATATAATAAATAAATTCGGTTCCAAGCTACCTGTTTATCAGGGGCAGGATGATTTGCTGCTTCAGTCTCTTGTTGCTGGTAGCAGTGGAGGAGTTTGTGGGTCTACAAATGTTTCATCCGCAGCTAAAAAGGTACTAAATCTATATGCAGAAAATGATTTTAAGAAGGCTGAAGAAGCTCAGAAAAACCTGAATTTTGTCTTTAGAATTTTGAATTCCTATCCTTTCCCTTCAGTATATTATTATCTTTTCTACAGAAAACATAAGGTTGGCGGCAAGATTCCTCTTCCCATAACGGCAATGGAACACATACCTGACTCATTTGTTACAAACTCTCTGGATTCTATGATGAGACTTGAAAACAATCTATCATGATTTTAGGGGAAGCACAATTTTTCTGATTTTTCAGATTAAAAAAAACTATATATAGCGTCTTAGGCTCAGGTGATACTAAAAAGTGAAGGAGGAAAATAAAATGGAAAAACAGTCATTTGTTAAATTCGAAACTCCCGAGACGCTGGAAAAAAAGATACTTGATCTGGTAGAGAATAGTTACAGGAGTGGAAAAAT
>JAKATR010000070.1 GCA_021818675.1 Thermoplasmata archaeon
AACCATAATTGTTCCAAGAATGGCAATAGAATAGATATCATTTGTAATTAACCCTTCGGAAAGGGCAAATGTTGCAATTATAACTCCTACTGCACCTCTACCACCAAGTATGGCCATTGTCGTCCTGCTTTTTAGATCGGTGAGAAATATCCTGCTGGTAAAAAAATTAAGGAATCCGCCAATAACTACTGTAATCAAAACCATTCCAAGCAGAAGTCCATAATACTTTTCTGGAGGTATGACAACACCCAGACCTGCGATAGTGAAGAATATGGGAATAAAAAAACTGTCGTTTATCCGGGTCAATGTTCTCTTTATTATACCTATGAGCTCTGGCCCTATAACCACATCATTTATGATCATTCCAGAAAAAAGGGCGCCCAGAATAAATGTAAATCCCAGTTCTTCGAAGATCCTGGATACAAAAAGACCCCAGATTATTATTGCTGCAAATATTAATTGTTCTCCTCTGTCCTTCGCTCTTAATTTTTCGAAGAAAACCTTGGATCTCTCTGCATTTTTTCTCATATAACGGTCGAGGAGAAGCAAAAGAAATATGAAAATTATTATTGCAATTAGTTTGAAATATATCTGTGAGGTATTTATGAGAGAAGACAAAATTATGAATGCAAGAACATCTGATATTACAACACTGGCGAGGATTCTCATCCCCCCTTCCCTAGAGAGAAGGTTATATCTAAGAAGCAAAACAGAAACAATGGAAATTGACGGGATAGAAATTGAGAGTGAAAGGATTATAGCCTCCTTTATCTGAAGATTATATATTAAAACGGAGAATGCAATCATGAGAAGAAATGGGATGCCAAAACTGCCCACGGAAAGTGAAGTTGCTGTCTTGTTATATTTTGTCAATAATTCGGTTGTCACTTCCACCCCTATAAGAAGAACTATGAAAAATAGAGATATGTCGGAAATACCAGCCAATACTGGATTCGGAGAGATGTAATTGAATACGGCAGGTCCCAGTATTATACCGACTATCATTGCTGCAACTACATTGGGAAATCCTTTTGATTCCATGATTTCCCCAATGACGATAGATATTGCCAGAATTATAAGGACCTCTGTTATAATATCCATTTTCAACGATAGAATATGATTTTACTCTTAATATTTTGCCTAAGATATTAATGATTTCATTTCAAAAACCGAAGACATCTAAAATAATCAATGATTAAAATTCATGCTTTTATTGATTGGTTTAATTTGAAGTTTAGAATGAGAAGAGTTTCCCCGTTGTATTTGGAATCCTCCTTGGGTTTTGGAAGAATACCCTGTTTCCCAACCACGGCAATAATGCTTTTATTCTGTTCCTCAATGGAATGGTAAATTTCCCCATATGTCTTATTAACACCATTCAGTGTCAATTCACTTATTTCAACCTGCCCTGTTGGTTCCAGTATATTTTGTATAAATTTCCCAACGCTACCCTCATTTATTGATTTCAAAATGAGATAAGAGGAGAGTTTTCCCCTTACTATTATTTCCTGAATGCCTCCTTTTCTCGCATGGCTTGAGTTGCTTTCATTCATCAACTCAACAATTATAAAAGCCTCAGGATTTAGCCTTCTTGCGTTCATTGCCGAAAGAATTGTTTCTGCATCTGTGGCATTTGGGTTCTTTCCGGCTGATCTTTCATCGGGAAATATTACGATCATTTTAGCAGACGTTATTCCTGCTTTTTTAAGATCCTCATCTTCCAGTGGAGACCCACTTACAAAATCCAGTTTATCATTATCAATAGGAGGTTTTGAAGCTCCCAGATAAACTAGAGACTCCTTCTCCTTAAGTATAGATTCCAGAATTTCCTTACCGTTGCTTCCATAATTACATACTATAACATGATCTTTCATTCTTGTCACCTTTGCCCCTATTCTTTTTAAAATTGTTGCATCGAGGATTTCAGCTGCAATGGAAACCAGCAGAAAACTGAAACTCCCAATTCCAAATATCATAACAAACATGGCATTGAGCTTGCCATAAGTTCCAACTATGGCCACATCCCCATAACCCACCGTGGTTATGGTCTGCATTGTCCACCATAGTGATTCAAAAAGAGAATGAACTCCCGAAGTTGAAATAGTGTTTTCAATTAAATACTCTGAAATAGTTGAATAAATGACCACAATCAGCGATAGGAGAAATGCTCTCCATAAGTTATCCCGCAGCATTTTCTTAATATTGCTAAGAAATGCTGATATGCTGACCATTAACAGGGTAATACCTACTTTAAATTAATTTTTTTGTGATTCCAATAATGCACCCATGAGACGGGTGGCATTACCACATTTTATAATTCTGAACTTTTCTTTAAATGTTTATTTCAGAATATATAAATCTCATCCGATTGGAATTGCCACCATTATAGAATGAACAGAATTATTCAATCAACCATATCATTTCATGGATTGTGATGCCGCAATTACTATAGGATCCCAAACCGGTCCAAATGGTGGCGTATAGCCAAAATCCGTATAGAATAATTCCTCAACCGATAATTTTGCCTGAATTGCTACTGCCACGGAATTCAGTCGCCATGCACAATTATCCTTTCCAACTATCTGACATCCCAGGAGCCTGCCAGAAGGTTCCTCATAAACTATTTCTATGAATACCTCTGAGCCTCCTTCGTAATATGCCGCCCTGCTCCATGCTTTGATCACAGTCTTTTCAGCTGTGAAGCCTTCCTTAATTGCATCATCAAAAGTTAATCCGGTAAAACCAACCTCATAATCAAATATTTTGACCAATGTTGTCCCTATGGAACCGGGAAAGGCCATTCTGCTTCCCACGGCGTTTGAGCCCGCAACCCTGCCCATTTTATTGGAAACCTGTGCCAGAGGATGCCATGATGATTTCCCTGTAACTATATCTCTGGAAGTTGTGCAATCACCTGCTGCATAAATATATTCAATATTTGTCTGCATCTTTTCATCTGTTTTTATAAGCCCCGATTCGGTGAGATCGATGGTTGAATTTTTAAGAAAAGCCGTGTTTGGTTCAATTCCAGTAGCAAATATGACGAACCCCGTCTTATGGGAACCTGACGTAGTAACAACTTTATAACCATCACTCTCTTTACTCACGTCAAGGACTTCAGAGTTCAGCTCTACATTTATCTTTTTCTTGAAATCGTCGAGCAAAGATTTTGATATATCTTTGCTTATCTTTGGAAAGAGTATGGAATGATGGGAAATCAATATCACCTCATGCCCTCCCTCTTTGAAAGAAGAGGCAAGTTCCATTCCGAGGACTCCGTCCCCCACAACTGTGATTCTCATTTTTTCATGAATTTTTGACTTAATTTCTATGCCGCTGTCAAGAGATCTTATAGCTACAGCTCCTGAATTTTTAAATTTCTCATCGATCTTAGGATGCGCCCCCACACATATAATCAAACGGTCAAACGTTTCACGTGAGCCGTCTGAAAAGGAGACAAACTTCATCTCAGGATCAACAGATTGTATTGACACTCCCGTTTTTACCACGATACCTCTCTTTTCTGTAAACTCTTTAACAGGATAATGTATCAGTTTTCCATAATCATCAAATTTGCCTCCGAGATAGTATGGTAAGCCACACTCCGCATAAGACACAAAATTACCAGAATCATATACAATAACCTCAGAGGAAGGATCTACCCTTTTTGCTTTGGATGCTGCAGACATTCCAGCTGCACCACCTCCTATAATCAATATTTTCATGACTGTGGATGCCTTATTCATTCATATTATTGATCCATTCAATTAACTTGAAAGATTAATTAGGCTGTTTTTGTATATAAATAAGGAATTAATGATAAAGGCAATTTTGTTCGACTGCGATGGGACTTTGGTGGATAGTGAGACTTTATCAGCATGTGCTACAGATTATGCGTTCAAACATATATTGAAGAGACCATTAACAGATGAGGAGAGTAAGGGCTTACTGGGTAGGCCTGCAAACAAAATACTGGAAGAATGGTTTCAGGAAAAGGGCAAGGAGATATTTGAAGAGGCCACCAATCATTTCATTGAAACGATGAGTGAAGTGAAACCATATGATGGAATTCAGGATATGCTTCATCATTTGACCAAAAAACTTAGAATGGCCATAGTTTCTTCGAGCAGAAGAGAAATAGTAATGAGAATGCTCATTGCGACCAAACTTGCTGATTATTTTGAGTTTATCGTTGGTCATGAAGATACGGATAGACATAAACCAGACCCAGAACCTATCCTGGAAGCCATCAAAAAATTGAATATAAAACACAATGAGTGCATATATATTGGAGATCAACCGTATGACATAATGGCAGCCAGGGAAGCTGATGTTAAAGTCATAGGCGTTACATGGGGATCTGGAAATAGACGAATTTTAGAAGGTTATCGCCCAGACATGATCTTAGAAAATCCAAAAGAGCTTAAAAGGATCGAATTTGACAAATTTTGAGTATGAATAAAAGTGGTCCTAAAAGACCAATAAAATAAAATTAGCTTAACTTTGCATCTATTTATTTTGTTTCACTCAAAATTCTATGTACATTCAGTTTTCGTAAGCCGTCAATGTGAATGCCATATTTCAGTATCTGATCCATATAGAGTCTCCATAGCCTTTTCCTTGGGTTTAGTCTATTCACTTCTCGATTTTTATTTTTGACCAATAAAAGTAGAATTTTGGTATCTATTAACGCGACATCCTCTAATCCCTAAAGAAAGGAATTAACCGTTTCAGCATCCAACGTTGCCTTTGGTAGAGCTCAAATCTCCGCTGAGTAACTTCGGGAAGGGGGCTCCCTAATTTTATCCTTTCGGTTTCGCCTTGCTTTTTTTCCGCGTTTATTGTTGCATAGATATCGGATTCATTGATGAGACCAAATGTTTTAGATTAGAATTTTCAATGAGAGAGTTTGAGAATTGACTTAGTGTTTCCTCATTTAGAAGATTCCTGCAATGTATATTACGGGTCGAACAGGACGGTAAGTTTACCATAACGTTCTGTCTTGTAAGTTGCATACTGATTGATTCTGTATGACGCTAGATTGCTTATATATAATATCAATGTTCTTATTCAACATACAGTATATAGTACCGTATTCATCGGGCAAAAGTGTTGAAAATAGCAATTAACATCGAATATTATTAACATAAAAGAGAGAGATTATTTTCTCCTCCTTATCATTATAATTGCTACACTACCAATTGCTGCAGCTGCTGAGATTCCTCCAGCGATACTGTAGAGGTCAGCATTAGATAATCCAGTTGTAGAAGTTTGTTTCCTGATAGTAGTGAAAGTGAAAGTTTTCGATATGCCTGCACCTTTAACTAGGATTGAACCTGATGATGGCGTCACAGAATATCCTGATACATTGGCAACTGTGTATGAATATGTTTCATTAGTAAGATCAATAGTGAAGGATGAACCTGCATCGATTGCATTTGATGATGTTTGACCTGTTATGTTCACATACCAGAGATCACCTGTTGGTAATCCTGATTCTGAGAATGTAACTGAATATGTGTACTGTGAAAATGATACCGATTCGGTTAAAGCTGCTCCATTTACAGGGAATGAACCTGCATTGGCATGGTATATCTTGTCATTTGTTGCAATGTTGTAATTGTATGATCCGTTGGTGAGATCAATTATGAAGGATGAACCTGCATCGATTGCATTTGATGATGTTTGACCTGTTATGTTCACATACCAGAGATCACCTGTTGGTAATCCTGATTCTGAGAATGTAACTGAATATGTGTACTGTGAAAATGATACCGATTGAGATGAATTCCTTCCATATACTGTAATAGAACCTGAAGGTGAAGTTGGTTTGTATGTCTTATTGCTTGTAGATATGGTATAATTATATGTTCCATTAGTTAGTGAGAAGTAGTATGTTGTTCCTGTGATCGCTCCAGATTTCATTCCGTTTGATAAATTAACATACCAGTTTATTCCTATTTGAAGACCTGAATCATTGAATGTTACCTGGTATGTGTACAGTGAAAATGATACCGATTCGGTTAAAGCTGCTCCATTTACAGGGAATGAACCTGCATTGGCATGGTATATCTTGTCGTTTGTTGCAATGTTGTAATTGTATGATCCGTTGGTGAGATCGAATGTGAAGGATGATCCTGCATAGATTGCACCTGATACCGCTCCATTAGAGAGATTCACATACCAGAGATCACCTGTTGGAAGACCCGAATCATTGAATGTTACTGAGTATTTCATTACGCCAATAATACTGATCGATGAAGTGTGAAAGTTCGCAGCATATACAAATCCATTGTTGGTGTCTACAGAAACAGCTGTTGGCATCGATCCAACCGGGATATTTTCTATTACATTGTTCGTAGAACCATTTATCACTGATACGTTGTTAGAACAATCGTTAGAAACATAAATATATCCGTTATTTGAGTCAAATGATATTCCTTGTGGCCTTGATCCAACCGTTATGCTTTTCACTACTTTATTTGTAGTTCCGTTGATCACTGATACACTTTCAGAACACCAATTATCAACATACACATTTCCGTTAGTTGAGTCAACGGATATATCCTTTGGGAATGATCCAACCGTTATGCTGTTTACGACTTTATTGGTAGTGCCGTTGATCACTGATACGTTGTTGGATTTGTCGTTTGAAACATAGATATTTCCGTTATTGGGATCAAAGGATACTCCCTCGGGGTACAATCCAACCCTTATGCTTTTCACTACTTTATTTGTAGTTCCATTGATCACTGATACGTTGTTGGAACAATCGTTCGCAACATAAAAATTTCCATTATTTGAGTCAAAAGATATCCCATTTGGCGAACTTCCAACCGTTATGCTTTTCACTACTTTATTTGTAGTTCCATTGATCACTGATACGTCGTTGGAACCACAATTCGTAACATACACATATCCGTTGCTTGAGTCAACAGATATACCTAACGGTCTTATTCCAACCGTTGTGTTTTCTATTACCTCATTAGTAGTGCCGTTGATCACTGATACGTTGCAAGAGGCCCCTTTTTGAACAGCAACATACACATATCTGTTATTAGCGTCATAGGTAACATCAAAGGGGGCAGCGCCGTTAACTTTACCTATGACATTACCATTTATAAGTGTGTTATTTGATAAAACCAGAGTATAAATTACCTTTTCTTTTAATACATTTGAAAAATTGACATTATATGAAAGAGGATGAATAGAGTTAACATTAAATGAAGGTGTTGCGTTTGTACCGGTTTCAGAATTCCCAAACGATGGAGTAAGTAAAGTTGTAAGAAAGAGGCTAACAATAAGCACAGTAAATATCTCTAGAATTAACAAGCTCTTTGAGTCCGATGATTTTATCACTCTATGAAATGAACACCGGCTTATAAATAATTTCTATTTATTGTTATTAAATAGTTATTGAGAATTAGAATATATTCACATGAGGGTACTGGTTTCAATTAATAATAAATCCAGTTTAAGCTTTATCTTCATTACTGAAGCTTTTTCGTATATAACCCTTCATTTTCCTTAGCTTTTGATCTACTTTCATTAATAAATTTTTATATGACGGGAAATCAAGAACTCATAATATTACATTTCTATCTTTTATTGCTTTTAAAGTATAGATTGGAAAAACGGATAATACAAGCTTGAATCTCAGGGCATCAACAAACAATTTATTCGTGGTACTTCAATATCCATTAAATATTCTCCAATATAACTAAAATATTTCAAGGTCTTTTAAGGAATCAAGTTACTCGATGGATGTGATCTTTTGTCCCATATTCTTTATGTCTTTTAAAGATTGATCCATATCCGAATACTACTAATCCCCTCTTTACCTCTGTAGATCGGAAGAACACATAATGATAATACAGTAAGCACGTGCTATAGTGCACAAATTCAGTGTATTCCCATTAAGCAACTAAAGAACCTAGCAAACTAAGATATAATGTCTTCAATAAAGAACCGCTAAAATTCTACTCGTGCTGGATTCAGATCTAAAACTCTGTGTTTTATTATGATTTATTATGTGTTCGTCATATGTAAGAATTAATTATTAACCGATTGATAATATATTCTAACTAAGATAATCATGTTTCTTGATCCTGTTTGTGAATATATAAATTATAATGGGACCGTTGTGATTTGAACACAAGTCACCAACACCCCAAGCTGGTAGGATACCAAGCTACCCCACGGTCCCCTATGGAAAATTAAGAGAAGGGGAGAATTTCATCAATAAGATCTGTGTGGGACATGATCATTCTTCTGCAACAATATCTTTCAAGACCCAGCGAATCCATTGCTTTTGATACTTCCTCAGGAGTTGGCTCACGCCCTTTTTCTCTGATTTCAGTCATCATTTTACTGAACTTGTCGTAACTTGAACCGATTACTTTTCCACAGCTAAAGCACCTGACAGGTATAATCAATTCAGCTCACCTGTATGACTTCTGTCTCTTAACTCTGGCTCCACGACCCATGGGTTTCTTCGGAAGTTTCCTTCTGATATCATTGACCAGAAGTGTTCTGTCATATTTTCTGTAAATCTCTTCCAGTTCCGCATCGTTATTGAAGAATTTAACTATTCCCTTAGCCATAGCGGTTCTTGAAGCATCAGC
The DNA here is from genome assembly GCA_021818675.1 of Thermoplasmata archaeon. GTDB lineage: Archaea > Thermoplasmatota > Thermoplasmata > Thermoplasmatales > Thermoplasmataceae. Next base: position 8,625 of record JAKATR010000070.1, read on the forward strand.
CTGACCTGTGACTCCTCCTCCCTGTACATTGATTTCGATGTCAACCTGGTTAGCCTTATCTCCAATCAGTGATAGTGGCTCGATTAACTTTTCCTTTAACAATGGAATAGGATAAAACTCAACAGGTGCACCGTTTATTGTTATCTTGCCATTTCCCTTTCTGGTATAAGCTCTTGCCACTGCCGTCTTCCTCTTTCCAGAGGTCAATATTATGGAATTATTTTTCATTGATTCACCTCAATACCAAGGTGCTTCGATATTTCAAGCAGAGTTACAAAACCACTCATCTTTGAATTGTCGGCACCCTCAATTCTCTCTTTCTTTGAATCTTTGTATAACTTTGGTTCAAAGTTGTAAACCTTACACCTGCTCAAAGCCTCCTTGCCCCTTGTTGTCTTTTTAGGAAGCATCTGGCCTATTGATCGTCTAAGTATTGCATTTGGACTTCTGGGATAATGTGGACCTTTTCTTACACTCCCAATATCTCTTCTTGCCCTGAATCTTTTCAGAACCGATTCCTTACTGCCTGTAACTACCACACTTGCTGAATTTATAATAACTATTTCCTCTCCGTTCAATAGTTCCTTTGCAATTTTTGTTGATAATCTTCCATATACACTGTTTGATGCGTCTATTACTTTCATTGGTTCACCCGATAATTTTCAGATTGCTTCCTTTTGGGTTCTCTGCTGCGAGATCCTTTAAACTTATGAATTGTGATCCAGAATCCTTGATCTTCTTCATTGCACTCTCACTTGCATAGAGCGCAGATATGGTTATTTTCTTATTGAAATATCCGTTTCCCAGAACTTTTCCCGGTATTACAATGGTTTCTCCGTCTGAAATCATTTTTGAAATCTTTCCCAGATTTACCTGACTCATTACACGGCTTGGCCTTGTTAGCCTGTAGGCTATATCTCTCCAGAGAGCAGATTTGCTTTCTCTTGAAATCTTTCCAAGTTCTTCTACCGTATCCTTCAATACATAGCTTGTTTTTCTTTGCGTTTTTAATGACATTTTAATCAACAGAAGTAAAAGCTAAATGGTGAGAGCCTAATAAACATTTTCGGTTCCTTAATGAAACAATCAGTTGCTTTTATCATCTTCATTGCTCACTCTTAAATTTATCTTTTTTATGATACCCATAATCTTATAAAATTCATGTTCAGTTAGTTTTGATCTGGCGAGCAACCTTTCAAGCATAACAGCTGTATTTTCTATCTTGTACGAAGGATAGTTTGTTTTCTTCATTATCTCTATGGTCTTCTCCACCATTAGATGTGTTTGCTCTCCTGTTGCCTGGATCTCCTTGAATGTTTCATCTGTTCCAGATAGAAGGCCTTCATAAAGCACAATTGTTACAGCATGTGACAGATTATAAACAGGGTATTCCTTCGAAGACGGAATATGAATGAAGACATTACACATTGAAATCTCCTCGTTCCTCAGGCCATCGCCTTCCCTTCCAAAAACAAGTGCTATTTTTTTATTCCCATTTCCATAATTTTGCCAGAGTTCCCTTGGGGTAATGGGAATTCGTCTGAACTTTTTAAAATTTGATGTAGTTACTGATGATGACCCTGCTACAATATCAAAACCTTCAATAGCTTCCTGGAGTGTATTGAAGAAAGTCGCATTAAGAAGAAGGGATGCACCATCTCTGGCTCTTGATAGGGCCTCATCATCCACTGTTCGCCGTCCAACAATAAAAAGTTTTTCAAAACCAGTATTTTTCATAGCTCTGGCAACGGCACCAATATTTCCCTGATATTCAGGCTCTACAAGAATTACAGTTGTGATTTTTTCAACATTGTTCATGGAAAAAAAATTAAAGAATTATTGGGTTGTTTCTTCATTATTTTGCTCTGCCTTATCCTTCCCGGCCTTCTTGGTTTCATCCTTATGGGAGTGGGCAGCTGTTTCCTCTGTCTTTTCCTCATTGGGCTTTGGAAGATATTCCTCAGATATTACTACCTTAAGAGAAGAAAGATGTTTCCTTATAAGATCAACAATTCTGAATTTTGCATCAAGCCATTCTATGTCGAATTTCGCTTCCTCAGGTACTGTTATGTTTGCTGTAGAATCTGATATAGAGATTGTAAAATTTTCGACTCCCTTTGAATAACTAATATCAATTATAGCGCCGATCTTTTCATTTTCCGAATCAAGTTTCCCTTTGACTGTGTATTTATAGAAAACGTCCTTTCCTGCCCACTGATGGTTGTAATCAACCAGAACCCTTCCGGGACTAACTGATATTACTTTTCCCCTTCTGTTATTAATTCTGACTTCCTGACCTGGAACCGGATCTATTTTATTTTTCTGGAACTCTCTCATTGTGTGTACTTTGATATTATTAGGATCTCTGACACCGTAGGCGTTGGCCATTGGTATCTCAACCTCAACTTCCTTTCCAACTTCTGAAGATTTCAATGATTCATTGATCTCTTTAAAAATTCCCTCTGATCCTATGATAAGGGTAGTTTCCTTATATTTCGTCTCCGGATCATATATTCCATTGTCCTTTGCCAGCTTTTCTTCATTAGTAGCCACTAGCTTCTTCTCGTTTCCAAGTCTCATTTCAAAGTCTATTTTTATAAAATCGCCGTCTTCCATTTCCTCACCGGAACAAACAAAGAGCGTTAAGCCTTGAATATATTTATATATATCGTATCGCGGGAAATCTGACTTTTCAATCAATTTTCATATACCGCGATGGCTCAAGTGTACTCTTTGTTTTCATCCCTAATTATGTATCAGTATTTCAGGTTCTCCATTTTCTTTGAATTCATGAGTTCGCTAATAATTTCCGAAGATATTTCTCTTAATCCCAGATCCTCTTTTCTTATGACACTACCTGAATTGTTATCACCGATGTATCCTGTTATCATTGTGAATTTCTCATGATTTGACGACTTTTCCATATTTCCTGCAATAATTGTTGTGGCACCATTATTGTGCGGGGATTCAAATCCATATCTAAGCTTAACCTCAGGTATGATATAGATAATCTGTTTTCCAAGCATCCCAACATTAGAAAGTGAAGGATCGAGCACTCTTACCGTAGCATTTACATTATCCTCTATTGAATGCTTAACAATCTCCAGAAACCATGGAACGATGTATTGATGTTTCTTCACCTCATCATTACCAGTGGCGTTGATTTTCCACATATCCTCAGCTGAATCCCTTTTTAATCTTGGATCGCTCATACTCATATCCTTTTCCAGAAAGAATCTTCTGTCCGTGCTTATATATACCTCATGCTGCATTGATGAAGAAACCCGACAAATAACTTAAGAAATTCTTTAAGTGCTAAACATGAAAAATTTCATCAGACCTTTGAGAGCGGAGAGATTATGGCTCTTGGGATGAGCAGCTTCCTTCGTTGAAATTGGAACCTTAATCCTTCTGAGTGGTGGATCTTACTTATCCATATTTAAAAGCATCTTAAATTTATAATATTCTTATGCATATGGAATAATGGACAGGATCGTATCTAGAATAGAAGAGTTCTCAAGGAAGATATCTCAAAATGGAATTCCTGAAAAAAATAATGAGGAGCTTAAAAAAAGGATTGCAGATATTATAATTACATCATATGGTGCCAGAAATGTTGAACCAGTCAAAATAGAGATCAATTCCCTGTTACCAAGTTCAGGCAATCTGAATTCCACTGTATTCTTTACTGGAAAAAAAGCCTCATCAGATGTTGCAGCTTTTCTCAATGGAACCATGACAAGATATCTTGATTATAACGATACTTATCTTTCAAAGGAGGCCCTTCACCCATCAGATAACATACCTCCGCTCATAGCTGTTGCTGAGGCAACAGAAAAGTCATGCAAAGATGTTTTGGCTGCCGCAAATATTTCCTATGAGGTTGTCTGCAGTTTGTCCGATCAGGTGTCCATAAGAGACAGAGGATGGGATCATGTTACATATATAAGTATATCATCTTCTGCAGGCATAGCTCACTTAATGGGTTTAACCGGCGACAGATATGCCAATGCCATCAATTTAGGTTTGAATAACAATATAAGTATGAGACAGACCAGAGCTGGAGAACTGAGCATGTGGAAGGGAGCTACCGCAGCAAACGCCTGCAGAAACAGTCTTTTTGGAGCACTTCTTGCCAGAAATGGTTTTTCGGGGCCATCTCCAATCTTTGAGGGGGAGATGGGATTTTTCAAACAGGTATCAGGAACCTTCGACATAACCCTGGACAATAGCCATGTTGGAAAAACCATGATAAAGAATTTTCCCGTGGAATACCACGCAATGAGCGCGGCAGAGGCATCTCTTTCAATCAGGAATAAAATTGAGGGAAATATCAAATCCATAGATGTTGAAACTTTTACTGTTGCTAATACAATTATTATAAAGGATCCTGAAAAACTAAAACCGAAAACCAGGGAAACCGCAGACCACAGCATGCCATATATTATTGCCTATACCTTAGTAAACGGGGAACCAAATCCATCTTCATTTGATGATAAATATCTCAAAGACAGTAAGATTCTTTCACTAATAGAAAAGATGAGATTCAAGGTAACGAAGGAATACGATAAGTTATATCCTGAAAATCTTCCTTTTAAGATATCAATTAAAACTGACAAAGGCACATATGAGGAAGAACTCATAGTTCCAAAGGGCCATTACAAAAAACCGTACACCTGGGACGATGTAATCGCAAAGGCAGAGCGTGTGATGAGCACAGAAAGCGCCAAAGATCTCACCGAATTCTGCAGGTCAATGGAAAACAGAGGAGTCGATGAACTCATCGAGGTAATTTCAAGTGTCCATTCTTAGGGATAATATCAACTTGGGCCCATATGAATTCAGGAGAATGATGAAAGAAGAGGGTTGCTTTGCGGCTGGGGTTTTCAATGGCATTTCAGCAATAATAGCAGAACGCTCCGGATTCAGGGCTTCATATCTGTCAGGATCGGGTGTGGCTGCCAACATGGGATATCCTGACATTTCATTAACCACGCTGAGTGAAGTGGCGGAAGAGGCAAGGAGAATAGTTAGAGTAACCCGAATGCCTCTAATTGTGGATTGTGACACAGGTTTCGGAGAGACTATAAACGTTTCACGCACTGTGAGAATGATGGAGGAAGCTGGAGTTTCAGCCATACACCTTGAAGATCAGATTTTACCCAAGAGATGCGGGCATCTGGACGGAAAAGAACTTATACCGGTTGAAGACATGAATAAAAAATTAAGATCTGCATCTCTTTCCAAGAAGAACCGGGAGTTTACAATAATTGCAAGAACCGATTCCAGAAGTGTTGAAGGGTTTGATTCTTCAGTTGAAAGAGCAAAGGAATACATGAAATCAGGGGCAGATGCAATATTTATCGAGGCTCTTGAATCGGAATCTGAATTCAGGGAATTTGCAAAAAAAGTAAAAGCTCCACTTCTTGCAAACATGACCGAATTTGGCAAAAGTCCACTTCTTTCTTTTAAGGAACTGAAATCGATGGGATACTCAATAGTAATATACCCGTTAACTGCTTTCAGAGCAATGATGAAAAATATACAGGGAATATATAATGACCTGTACAGAGAAGGAACTCAAAAAAATTTTATGGAACGTTTGATGACAAGAAGGGAATTTTACGATATAATAGGCTATGACGATTATGGAAAAGAGGATAGTGAGTTAAATAAAATAAGGTGAAAAAATGGCAGAAATTGTAAAAGTAGCAAAGGGTTTAGAAAATGTAGTGGTCGATAAGACTGCAATAGCAACAACAAGCAGTTCAGGGGATTTGCTTTACAGAGGATATAAAGCAATTGATCTGGCCGAGAAGAAGAGCTTTGAGGATACAGCTTTTCTAATAATAAATGGAAAACTCCCAAATGAAGCTGAATCTCTAAGATTTAAACAGGCAATTCGTAACAATATGAAAATAGACCATTCTGTTAGAGAAATCATGAAAATAAATAAGGAAAAGGATCTTATGAGAAACATAAGATCCATGATCTCGCTGTATCCATACGCGGAAAAAGATCAACAGGGACTGTTTTTAAAGATGGATTCAATTATTCCCCAGCTCTCATCGGATACACACAATGCATTCAATGGGAAACCTTATAAAGATGGCGAGGGAGACGGATATTCCGACACATTCTTTTCAATGATTTCAGACGGAAAGCATAAGGACAACGCCAGATCATTCCAGAAGTTGATGATACTTTACATGGAACATGAATTCAATGCCTCAACTTTCGCGCTGAGGGTTGCCGCGTCAACGTTGACAGATCCTGTATCCGCTGTATGCTCAGCCTTGGCAACACTTAAGGGCCCGCTTCATGGAGGGGCCAATTCAGAGGTTCTTGAATATCTGGGGTCAATTAAATCAAAGGATGATGCAAAAAATTACGTGGATGAGAAAATTCTAAAGGGGGAGAAAATAATGGGTTTTGGGCACCGTGTTTATAAGAGGAGAGATCCAAGAGCCCAGTTTGTCAAGGGTGAACTGAAGAAAATCGCCCCTGATTATGATCTTTTCCAGGCAGCTGAGGCAATAGAAGATTATCTCTGGGAAAAGAAGAACCTTCCTGCTAATGTGGATCTGTATGCAGCAATTCTCATGAAGTTTCTTGGAATCGATGAAAGTTTCTATCTCCCAGTATTCGCAGCATCAAGAATTTACGGCTGGAATGCACACTATTTTGAACAGGTTAATAACAATAAAATAATCAGACCTGCTGCAGAATATGTTGGTCCGGAGAATTTAACTCTTTAACCAATAACCTCTATTTTTTCAGCTTCCCCCTTTCTATTAAATGCTATAAATGAATATTCTTTGAAAGGGTACCCCACAATTATATGAATTGGTCCAGAATTTGAAAACATGTGAAGATCTGCGTCGGAAGGTGAAATTACCCCTGATGGATGTGAATGGATTGTCCCAACTATGCTGAAATCAATTGGTTTATTATAAAGTTGAAAGATAGTGTGAGAATCACCCTGAATTGTACCAGGGAGTATGGCAATCTCAAATATGACCTTATTTTCGGCCCTAAGAAAAGCTCCAAATTCTTTGGGAAGGCTATCCAGAGATGCCTCCATTACCATTCTTATAACTCTTCTTCTAATTGACCACATCTTTCAACAGTTTCTCCCTGAATTTTGTGAAGAAATTTCTCCTCATGGTTATAAATTTCGCTGACTGTTCACATTTTCTGATCTCGACCTTGTCTCCTGACTTTATATCGATTTCCTCCTGCCCGTCCAGGATTATTAGGCTTTCTTCATTTGTGCCGCCCATGACAATTATTGCAGTGGAATTTGAAGAAACTACCATTGGCCTTATCCTGAGGGTAACCGGGGCAATGAACGAAAGAACCATGGCCTCAGCAGAAGGAAGAATGATTGGCCCGCCTGCACTCATAGAATAAGATGTTGAACCCATTGGAGTTGCAATAATAATACCATCGGCTCTCGTTTTATCCACAAAATTATCGTCTACATAAACTTTGAAGCTCCGTACCTTTGATATCTGTCTTGAATGGATAACCGCTTCATTAATGCATTTGCCACGATACTGACCGTTGACATATACGGCCAACCTCATGACCTCAATTTCCTTATAATCGCCCCGAATTAATTTATATATGGATGATTCCACATTTCCAAGTTCAACTTCCGACAGGAAACCAAGAGTACCCATGTTTATTCCGAGGATTGCGCCCTTTGCCTTTTGACTTGCCATGAGTACTGTTCCGTCCCCGCCTATGGTAATTATTATGTCTGCTTCAATGGAATCTACACTCACCGTTGGAACTTTGAGGTATTTCGCAATCTCTGTTTCAAAAATTGTTTCTATATCATCTGGTAAGATATTCAGAATTCTCTCAACTATCTTTGCACACCTGGGGCAATCTTTTCTTATTATAAAGGCAACTTTCATCTGCGTCGACTCTCCAGGAGCTTTTCATTACTTACAGCTATTACCTGACTCTTTTCAAGAAGACTCAAGCCCATGTTTAGATCTTCCAGTTTTTCATTCAATACCTGTCCCCCTGCTTCCCTTAAAAGAAGGGTAGAAGCTGCGATGTCAACATTCCTGATTGCTTTTTTCTCTCCGATATAAGCCATTAGATCAAAAACCCCTTCGGCTACAAGTGACATTTCCAATGAAGCGCATCCTAAAATTCTGAACCGCCCTTCTGCAAATTTTAGATAATCAGGAATTTCCTTTACTGAGCCTGATGATATAATATAAGCATTCCTCCTTTTTTTACTTACAGTTATTTTTTTTGAATTTTTAAATGCTCCCGCTCCCTTTTTTGCATAGTAATATGATCCGTTGGAAAGGTTCATAATAAGTGCCTCGTCCAAACTATTGAAATAATCTCCCATTATTGCCACTGACATTGAATATAGCGGAATGTCATTTTCGGCGTTGAATGTTCCATCCAGAGGGTCTATAACAAGATTCTGTTCATAACCCCTTTCTATCTTTCCTATTTCTTCACTTACAATGTTATATGGAAGGTCGTTTTCAGTTATTCTTCCAATTATGATATCCTCACATAGCTGGTCGAGAACACTGGTAGTTGTTCCATCAGCACCCATTCCTATGGTGCCTCTGATTTCTCCGCTTTCTCTGGATTCCCGAATTGATTCCATAACTTCATGTCCTATGTCTATGAAAAATTCGGCATTTGTTTTCATCATGGCTAAATGCATTAAGACTTAAATTCATTATGTTTGGGATATTTATGAATCATAATGGTCGGTGACAGGGAAACACCCTTCAATGAACATCCTATTTTTGGTGTCTGTTTTAAATTAATTAACGTTTTTAATTCAGAAGCATCCATATCAGTTTTCAACATCAAGCTATATCATTAATTGAAAAGGAGATTGTCGTTTACAGAAATACAAATCTTGATAAAAAAATGAGAGAGTAGTTTGATTTCTATCATTAAAGCTCAAATATATTAAGTTTTTGCTGCTAAATTATGTGGACAGTGGAGCCAGATTTATTAGTGGCGAAGCTGAATAGAATGATTGTCCATCTATCTGAAATGTTGTCGGATCAAGATATACTTGAACATTTACGCTTTGAGTATAATAATTAGTTAACGCGGAACCATAAATTGTTGATGTATCATTTGCAGCTATTTGCACCGATTGTACCGCTGCTGCTATGCTTGCAAATACCCCTGCAAACGTAACCGCCATGGCAATAATGTCTGGAAGTGCGGCTTGAGGACCTCCAGCAAGGGCTGCTGCTGCAGTTGTCATTATTCCGAGCGTTGAAACTGCCATTGAAAGGGTGTTTGCTATGTCCTGCATCTCGGTACTGTTGGCCCCAGCATTTAAATTATTTGTTATGTTATAAAACTGAATTTCATTCCCTGGAGATAGCTGACCCATGCTATGTGTCGAACTGCTAGAATACATATCCTCAAATGCCTGAGTTGCATTTTTAGCAAAACTCCCCGCTCTGAGAGTGGTTCCCGTTCCTGCATCGTTTGTTATTTCCTGCTGGTATTGAACATCCCCGGTTGGAGTCTTTGAAAATGTTGAACTTATAAGAAATCCATTTTCAAACTCCTGGGTTACCTGAATATCATACAATTCATACCCTGTGACTTCTACCGTTATATTTGAAAGATATATATCATAACTATTATTTGTAGAAGGAAAGTATGAATTTGGAAGTTGACCGTTGGCTGAAGAAAAATCTCCCATCAAAACTGTTCCGCCCGTGGATTCCTCGAAGTGCCAATTGTTAACATTGTTTATGCATTTTGTTGAGTTCGTAAATCCGTTGGAAGAGGTGAATGACTCTTGGTATTTTAATGCACCCAATTCTGCATTGAATGGAAAATCTCCTTTAATGATATCCGGAATACTACTTGTTACAATAATCAAAGGTAAAGGCCCTTTAAATGAGTTTGCAAAATTAGTTTCCCATGAATAGTATGAATCTGTTGTTACTATTATCCTGCCACCACCCGGATTGGGAATGTAATCAGGGCTAACGTTAGGAGACATGGTTCCATTGATTATTTCGGCTGGTTGCCAAAGGACAAAGTTCCTGTCTATTGAAAACATGCTTCGTTTGTATTGCCCTTGACCAATAAATTCCCTCGGCGTCAACAAATAGGGCTGGGGAAATGTGTATAGAAATGTTTTATTGTTTTTGTATACTTCATAATTTACTTCATACATAATACTGATTTCAGTGCTGTTGGCTTTTGTATGGTTAAGATATTCTGCCCATTGGTTAGTATAAGTGTAGAAGGAAAGGTTGAGAGACATGTTAAAAAATCCATTACTAGAAAGCTGTGTTTCTCCTATCTGTTTATAGTTATTACTAACATGTGGTATACCAGTAGTGTTTAATGAATTGGCAGACATTGGAGAAACCATGAATGCCTCTACAGATCCGATCTCATAATGATGTGCTACTTGATTTGAGATTGTGCTGAAAGAAAATACAGTTGATGAACCATTTGTGAATGTAACATGGCCTGTAGTAAGAGGTCCTGTTGGAGTAGTTTGTTGAGAAGTTTTACCTTGTATGAATCCCATAACTGCCAAAGATGATACTACCATTATAAGGGAAAAAACAATAGCTACAAGTATTTTTTTTCTCTTTGTTAAATTTGCCAGATCACTTCTTATTATTTTCAATGAATACTCCATTTTAAAACCATCGCGAAATATCCTTAATATATATATATATATATCTTCCCAAATTTATAATAATATATTAATAAAAGAATAATTTAAGCA
>JAKATR010000079.1 GCA_021818675.1 Thermoplasmata archaeon
AATAGATACCGCCCTTTGTATCAGATATTGCCACTACCTTTGATCCAAAGTGTTCCTTTACAAGGGTCATTGCGAATTGACCTGCGTTTCCAAATCCCTGGATCGCAACGGTTGCCTTTGAAAGATCTACTTTCTTTTTTTCTGCTCCTACCTTCAGGACATACATTCCTCCCTTGGCAGTTGCATCTCCTCTTCCCTCTGAACCCCATAGTGTCAGTGGCTTTCCTGTTATGAAACCTGGTGCAGGATGTCTTCTTATTGTCTCAAATTCATCAAGCATCCATGCCATTATTTGCGGGGTTGTATAAACATCTGGTGCAGGGACATCTATTTCAGGGCCGAGAACATCGTATAATGCTCTGATATATCCCCTGCTGAGTCTTTCCAGTTCTCCCTGGCTCAATTCCTTGGGGTTGCATATAATTCCGCCCTTTCCTCCACCGAGCGGGATATTCACAACCGCAACTTTCCATGTCATCCAGGCAGACAACGCCTTCACTGTGGATAGAGTCTCAGCAGGGTGGAATCTAATACCTCCCTTTGCGGGTCCTCTCGCCATGTTGTACTGCACTCTGAATCCTGTGAAAACCCTTGTTTTGCCGTTGTCCATTTTCACGGGTATACTTACCTGAACTATTCTTTTTGGCTGTCTTAATATTTCAAGAGCCTCTGGCTCCAACTTCATAGCCTTTGCAGCTTTTTCCAGCTGTTTAACAGCTATGTCAAACGAATCTAGGTCTTCTGGCATATTATCACCATTTTTTTGGTATGCGTGTATTGTCCGAATCTAATTTAACCTTTCCACTGACTATTTGGCCGGAAGCAACAATATGATATACGAATTTCTACCCATTCAAAGTAATATCTGGAAAAATATTACCTTGTGAGTTTACCGGTTCATATTAATCAGCATACCTGAACAGGCATCTTTTTAACTTGCATGGGATTCCTAATGCATGGAGAACAGTGATAAACTATTCACGGGAAAGGGCGATTTATACTCGAAATACAGACCAACTTACCCAAAAGAAATTCTTCAAATTTTGAATAATAAATATCCCTTCAATCCTTCCATGACGGTTGCGGATATAGGCTGTGGAACCGGTATATTATCACGCATGTTTCTTGAGAACCAGAACAAAGTCATATGTATTGATCCCAATGATGAAATGCTTCAAATTTGCAGGAATCAGTTAAGCGAATACAAGAACGTAACAATTATGAAAGGGACAGCAGAATCCACAGGTTTGCAGGATCATAGTGTTCATATGATAAGTGCAGGGCAGTCATTTCACTGGTTCAATCTTGAAAAAGCAGGAAGAGAATTCAGGAGGATCCTGAAGAGTCCAAATCTTGTTGCACTAATATGGAATGACAGGGATAACAAGGATATATTTACAGCAGAATATGAAAGTATAGCTGCAAAATACAGCAAGGGATATCACGGAACGGGAAGCACTAACATATCTGATGATCTTATTTCTCAATTTTTCAACTGGTCCTATGGATATTACCAGTATCCCAACCTTCAGGAACTTGACATGGAAGGTCTTATCGGGCGATATTTGTCAACGTCATACAGCCTGAAACCTCAGGACGACAAATATGAAGAGATGATCTCAATTTTAAAGGATGAATTTAACACATATCAGAAGGAAGGGAAGGTCACAATCAGGTATACAACCAAGCTGTATGTGGGAAAGCTCCTGTGAAATAGGGAATCAAATTGGGCTTTAATGAATCATCTTTGGGCCTATATGATTGAATTTCCCGTTGTGGAATACCAGAGGTTTCTTCTCCGGGTCATAATATGCTGTCATTACCTTACCTATAAATGCTGCGTGGTCACCAACCTTAAATTCATCAATTACAATGCATTCAAAATTTGAAATGCACTCATCAATGAGGGGTGCAGAAATATATTTGGAAGGGAATGTCTTAAAATTTGCCAGCTCAAATTTATTATGCGATGACAGGGAATAATTTCCTGCAATATGAGCCAGTTCACCCTGCTCATCCGTGCAATAGCTTAATCCATATTCTCCTGATTCATGAATGAGTTTGTAAGTTTCCCTCTCATACCCAACGAATACTGCCATCAAAAAAGGTTCAAGAGAGACTCGCAGGGACCACTCTGCTGACATCACATTTACAATGTCCCTGTTTTTTGATGTAACAAGGGCAACGGTAGTGGTGAAATATCCCTGGGATTCTTCAATGTCTTCAATTCTCATATAACGCCATGCATAACTATTATTAAATGATAATTCGCATTCGGGAAATATTCATAAGGAATAATATTCAATTCTTCTCTGTTTGATTGAGAAAAAGGAAACTGGGTTTTATTTTTGTGAGATTAGAAATGATGAATTTCAGATGAAGAATAATCCCTTAATTTATATATACCTTCATTAACTATTAACAATGAATGGATTCCATAAATTATGAGCTCAATGATATCAAGGGAATTATTGATTTCAATTCTTCACATCCAGAAAATATACTGGGCCCAAAGTTATTGGATAAATCTGCAGTAATATATTTCTATACACCTCTTGCAGTGGATTCATGGATAGAGGTAAACGATAAAAAATTCTCTGCAGAACACATTCTGGGAGGAGTATATCGCTGCACCGTTCCTGCTGGTTTTTCAGGAGATTACAAAATATGCTTTTCAGACAAATCCGGTTATATTTCTCGGGGGCATGATCCTTACAAATTTTCAGCAATGATAACCGATGACGAAATAACAATGTTCAGAAACGGTAACCTGCTTAATGCTTACAAAATTTTTGGATCCCATGTTCTTACATATCCTGAATGCCGCGGTGTAAGATTTGTTGTATGGGCGCCCAATGCTATTTCTGTATCAGTCATAGGAAATTTCAACCACTGGTATCATGGTTCCCATCCCATGATCAACGTTAGAAATTCCGGTATCTGGGAGTTATTTATACCTGATATTTTTCATGGTGAAATATATAAATACGCCATTAAAACTCGCAACGGTGATGTACTGGAAAAAACCGATCCTTTCGCAGTACACACTGAAATCAGACCGAAAACAGGCGCACTTGTTTTTGATTCAGAATACAGGTGGAATGATGAGAAATGGATGAGAAAGCGCGCATTTGTCGATTACAGCAGAGAGAAAATCTCCATTTATGAAATTCATCCGGGATCATGGAAAAGAAACAGTGATGGATCCTTTCTCAGCTATACTGAAATGGCACAGGAGCTCTGCATGTACATCATGAATCTTGGATTCACACATGTTGAATTTATGCCTCTTATGGAACATCCGCTGGATGGTTCATGGGGATATCAGGTAATTAATTACTTCGCCCCGACATCCAGGTTTGGAAACCCGGATGAGTTTCGTTATCTTGTGGATCTTCTTCATCAGAACGGTATAGGTGTGATCATGGACTGGGTTCCAGCGCATTTTCCCCAGAACAACTACGGGTTAATTCAATTTGATGGTTCGCATTTGTATGAATATGAAGACCCAAGAAAAGGGTATCATCCAGATTGGGGCACAATGATATTTGATTACGGGAAAGGAGAGGTAGTAAATTTCCTCATTTCCAATTGCCTTTACTGGCTGGATTTATTTCACATTGATGGCATCAGGATAGATGCAGTTTC
>JAKATR010000028.1:0-31787 GCA_021818675.1 Thermoplasmata archaeon
TTCCGGTTGCAAACTGCTTCTTTCATTGATGCCTGTTCCTGGTATTCCCTGTTCAAGAATAATGGAAAAGCTGAAGAGCATCACCATTATTATTGCTACTGCGCTTATTTTTTTTAGTCGCATAAAAAATATACAACCTTGACGTATTTATAATTTCTCCAATGAATATATTTAGAACCATATAGATTATAGAGGAATTTGCAGACACTATTTGTTCCAGTGACTTACTTGAACAGCACCTGTTTTTATGTACAGATAAGAGTTTTCGTTGGGAATTATTCTTAGTTCATCAATTGACAAACTGACCATTAATCAGAAATTTCCACTTGTAGTTTCCAGATCCCTTTCAAGTATTCCGAGAACCTTCAGAGCTTTTGGCTTAATGGAAAAACTGGAAGGAAGTCTTCCATAATCCTCTCCATCAATTTCAACAAGCGCATTACCATCAATTTGTAGTTTCCTGGTATGGAAACTGATGACTTCTCTGTCATATATATACGAACCGTTTTTTAATTTTCTTAGATTCATCAGAAGCTTTGCCCGTCCAGCGCCCCTGATAATGTGAACCGTCAGGAGGCCATCGCTCATGGATGCATCAGGTGCAGCTTTTATTCCGCCACCAAAGTATAGACCGTTTGCAATGATGATCTCTGAAGCATCTAAAGTTTCTTCATATTCTTCTGATTTTACGCTACATTGAAATTTTTTGAAATTATAAAGCTCCATTAATATTGTTGATGTGAATGAACCCCCACCTCTCTTTTTTTTATGAGAATTCATTCGCTTCATTACCTCTGCACCAAAGCCTGCCTCTGCTATATTTGCAAAGTATCTTTTTCCCATTGATGATTCTGCAACTCCCAGATCCACTTCCACAGAGATGTTCTGGTCAATCATATCCTGTATTGAACCTTCCCTGTTGATGCTGAAATTTCTCACAAAGTCAGAGCCTGTTCCGGCTGAGACCGGTATTATGGTGATATCCTTTTCTGCACATGATTGCACCACTTCGTTGAGTGTTCCATCCCCACCAACCACTGCAATAAATTCATTACCGTCTTCTATGGCCTTTTTTGCAAATAGTTCAGCATCTCCATGTTTTTCCGTTATAGAATATGTCAGTTCATACTTTGAAAGGAGATTCTTTACCCTGGGCCAGACATTGGACGAGTATCCACCTCCTGCGTTTGGATTAACGATTGCATGGATTCGGGCGGTCATCTCTTGATCTCCCTGAACGCTTCGTTAACAGCCTTCTCTTCGGATTTACCCAGATCTTCCCTGTAGATCCTGAAAGCCTCTCTTCTTCTCATTATGTCTTCTGGAAATACGGCACATTCATACCGGATTTCATTGATAAATCGATCTGCGGTTTCAGGTCTCTGGTAGGAAATTTCGGGATGCCCTTTAATATGAAACTTCAGACCAAATTTCATGGAGACAATTCTGGCAACCTTTCTCGATGCTGCCCTGTAATTTGTCAGCTTACCGCCGAATACGTTTATGATATAACCCTCCGTTTTAATTACAAAATCTCTTGGTATCTTGCCGGGATCATCAGAATCACCTATTAGGGGTCGGATCCCTGCATAAGAGGTGAGAACATCTTTCAGATCAAGTTCAGGTATAACCTGTTTTGCACTCCTAATAATATAATCAATGTCTTCACTTGAAGGGTTGAAATCTTCATAATCTTTAACCAGATTATCTGTTGTTCCTATGACAAGAACCTCACCAGCAGGGATGATGAACATCTGCCGTTTATCTATTTGCGACATAAAAGCTATGCCTGAATCCATTGGAAACTTTCTTCTGCTAATCGTTATATGAACTCCCTTGCTGAGCCTGAAGGGCAGTGATGGATCGGTATCTGTCATTTGTGATATTTTCTCTGCCCATGGTCCTGCACAGTTGATTATCATCCTTGACCTCACCTGTATTGATCTTTTTCCTATTGAATCGTAAATTGAGGATGAATAGTGCTCACCTGTTTTTTCTACCGATCTTAATTCAGAATAATTGAGACAGATGGCACCGTTCTCGTGGGCACTTACCACATTGTAGATCACAAGTCTTGAATCGTCGCACCATCCGTCCTCGTATTCGAAATATCCCTTGAATTCAGACGGATATTTTCCTCTGTTTTCATGGAATTTTGGGATCTTCAGTTTTCCTCCAAGGAGGTTGTAAAGAAAGAGACCTGTCCTGATTGTGGATTTTTTCCATGTTGATTCTCCTATGAGGATATTGAACTTTATTTTTTTAGAATCTCTAACATTTGAAAGGATATAGTTCCGCTCTTTGAGCAACTCCCTTACCAGCCTGAATTCACGTTCCTGAAGATATCTGAGCCCTCCGTGGATCAGCTTTGATGAACCCTGGCTTGTCCCTGAACCGAAGTCCGATTTCTCCACCAGAATTGCAGAAATGCCATTCTTTGACAGTATATTTGCAATGCCTGCCCCCGTGATCCCGCCACCTATTATGAGAACATCAAAGAAACCTCCGTTGGCCTGCTCTATGTCCTTTTCTCTCGTAATGTATGAAAATTCCTTCATGTGCTCAATCCTCTGAGAACAGCGGATCGTATATCCTTTTCCTAATTGACCGTATCTTCTCATCAATATATTTATCCAGATATCGGCCGGGTCCATGATGGTGACTCACCGCACATCCATTTTCTATGAATGCACGCATTATTGCATCACGGACATTTTCAAGAAGTTTCATCTGCTCTTCCTCTCTCCATATGACAAATGTGAAATAAATACAGGCACCGGATGAATAAATATGGGATATGTGCGACATTATGATTCCTTTAGCCTGTTCTTTTTCTATCTGATCCGAGAATCTTTGCTGAACCGCTTTATGGACATTATACAGATTACTCCATGTTGTTGACGTTTCGAGTGTATCAGGGATCATACCTCTTTTCCAAAGTATATTTCCAAGAGCAGGTCTTGAATACCTGCCTGCAATCCATTGTTTTGCAGGAGACTTCCCTGCGCTTATTGCTTTATGCGGTATTTCAGGGGGTGGCACATTGTTATTCACCACTATGAGCATGGATCCATTCCTTGCTCCTGTTACCTTCAGATATCCTTCATAGAGTTTTTTTGCAGGCGAGTCAAATTCACCATCAAGGGAAATTGAGGTTTCAACCTCATCTGATAGTCTTAAAATGCTTGGATAAAATTTCATCTTCGATATTTGCTTAATCCCTTCCTCGTAACTCCTGAAAAAATATGAATTGAAGAATCTCCTTGCTGGTGCTTTATGAAGCCTGAAGGCAACGTCTGTAATTAATCCTGTTTTACCCTCTTCCCCTAGGGCAAGTGTTTTCAGATCCATACCTTCAGAATTTCTGGGAACATATTCTTCCCTGTAAAACCCATCCGATCCGATCATTTTTACTCCCATAATGAGATTTTCAATACCTCCATACTGGTTTGATTCCTGGCCTATCGCCTTTGTGGCAACCCATCCGCCCAGTGTGGAATATTCAAAAGATTCTGGAAAATTTCCAATGGTGAAACCATACTCATGCAGAATATTTTCCGCCTCCATTCCTGTGTAACCTGACCCGAGAATAACATAGTTCTGCCTGAACTCAACCCTCTTGAAATTCTTTGTACTGACAGCAATTTTAACCTTTCCCTTTGAAAATGAGAGAGCACCGGTGACACTTGATGCTCCCCCAACAGGAATGAGCCGGTATTTTTTAGGATCAAGTTCCTTTATCAATTTTTCAATTGTGGCATAATCAGGGAATATGACTGCTTCAACCGGTTCTGCAATTTTTCCCAGTTTTGCAGCTAGTATCTCTATTGATGATTTTCCAAATGAATATGAAATCCTGTCCTCATCTGAGAAACTGTACTGCTCCGGAGGCAAAATGGAAGAGAGGAGCTTACGAAGCTTTTCATTTTTGGATAGTTCTCTGAACCTGAATGAACCATCCCATTCTTCATTTCCATTGGACATCATGAGCCTTTCAACTGCCTGCGCCTTTAAAGTGTATTTGGATTCCAATTTTCCTGAACCATATAAAGCGGGAATAGGAGTTACCATAGAGTTGAATGCGTAATGGAAATAATAGAATGATCATTGACCGCTGTGGAAAGTCTTATATCCATTTCAGATGTTAAACGAAGATGAAGAAGATTGCTCTGGCATTGGCAATTATAATGCTGCTCACAGTAGCAGGCACATTTAATTCGTCGGCCAAAAGCCCTTCGGTTTCAACAGAAACTCCCATAACACATGTTGTTGAAATAATGATGGAAAATCATGCTTTTGACAACATATTTGGGAAATACCCATGTGATTCAAATACATCTTCAAACCAAACTCTGATTAACTCTCTGGAAAAGCCGGTTAATCTCATTACAGATCCTCCTGACAGTTATATTATGAATCAACTCAAGGCCATTCCCAATGGTACATACAGCACTCCTGATCCTGTGGAAGGATATTCTGCGTATCATCTGGACTGGAATCATGGACAAATGAATGGATTTTACAATAATTCCGGGCCGCAATCAATGACATATTATACTGCTTCACAGGTTGCACCTTTGTGGGACCTTGCAGAGGAGTATTCCTTTGGGAATATGTATTTTGCCAGCATGCTGTCTGAAACATCTCCTAACAGACTCTATAATATGGCCGGTTTTTCCCCTGTAATAAATGATTATGGTCCACCCCCATATATTCCATTTTCAGAGACAATATTCGGGGAGCTGCAGTCACATGGAATATCATGGGGATATTACACAAAAGCAGTTAACAGTGATCTGAATGTTCTTGGATATATTTCAGGTATAACACAGAAAACACCAGAACTTGGAAGCTGGCAGGAATTTCTTTCTCAACTGAAAAATAATTCGATTCCCAGCGTTTCTTATGTTATGCCCATTGGTGGCAATGCTGTGGATTATTCAAGTGGCCCGCCCCATAGCATGTTAAAAGGTGAGCTCTGGTTAATATATATGATAGATGCCATAATGCAGAGCCCTGAATGGAACAGTACTGCCATATTCCTAACGTTCGATGAAGGTGGAGGATTTTATGATCAGATTGCACCGCCAAGCGTTGGTGGACATATGCTTGGCCAGAGAATTCCGTTTATCCTTATATCTCCATATTCAAAGGAGAATTATGTTTCATCAACCGTGCTCAATCATGCATCCATTCTTGGATTTATAGATTACAACTGGAAACTCCCTGCACTGAACAGGTTTGTTGCCCTGAGCAATATCCCAATGGATATGTTCAATTTCAATGCCCCATACCAATCTGGCAAAATTCAAAGGACACCGTTACCTATTCTGTCAAATGATGTGTTTCAACTTCCATCTTCTCCTGTATTTTCCATTAATAGCAATCCGCCTTCTCTGTCGTCCATGTTTCCGATGTCTCTGCAGATTTCCATTCAACAATTACCTTACAGCAGAAGTGGAAACAGCACCTTCAACCTTTCCCAGGTAAGTTCCAGTTTGTATGTTCAATCTGATCAATCATATGTACCATGGTATGTGACAAACCAGTTTATGATTGCAAGTTCCGCCATATCAATAGTTATTTCTGCAATTGCGGCTATTCGAATGAGGAGGAGAATCAAATGAGAAGCTTAACAAAATATCTATTTCTATTCGTACTTGCATTGGTAAACACATCCCTTGCCGGTTTGATTCTGTATATAGGCCCGGTTTTATCTTATGTGGGATCTGTTGACCAGATACCAATAATTATTGAGGGACTGCTGACCGGTGCCATTTTCTCTTCCATCATTGGTTATTTATTATCTTTTGCTTCCAGAGTGCAAAAAATAAATGTGATACTTTCAATAATAATATCCTTCCTTGCCTTTTCCATAGCAATGGCTGTTTATTTCATTGACAGCCCTCTTCCTAATTCTTCGGTTTTTCTGGGTTCCTTTGCGTCAGAATCCTTTATAATGATTTTCATCGCAATATTTTATGAGGCCACCGGATATGGGACTCCAAAAAAGCGTTTCTTTTCCTCTATTCTTATGTTTATATTCAACATTCTTGTATTTGTCATTGTAGCTGGCATATATCTGGTGCTGGGGGAGTCCGATTTTCCATACATTCTGGAAACAATAATAGCAGTATCCATAGTTTCCATGACTCCATTCTTAGGGTTGCAGAACATCTCCGCAAAATCTTCAAAAAGGTGAGCTCAAAATGCTCTGAAACTCATTTGGAACTTCTGATTACCATCTAATGAGTTTTTCTATTGACTAACCGAATGATGGTTCTTTTATTATATTACTCCGGAAAAATCCGATTAATTTTAGAATGCCCGGGTTTCCTTTGTGTAGGTTGCTGTGCCTGCAATTGAGAGCGTGTAACTTTAAACTATTAGTCCTACAGTAGGAGAAAAGCCAGAATTCGATGCCAAAAGATCCTTTGAGATGTATATGTGTCTATATATCGACACCTATATATAGCGAGAAGACATATACAGATGAGGTAGTGCAAATGGAAAGAATGCATGAAGGAAGATGTGGTTGTGCAGGAAGCAGAATGGGAATGAGAAGAAACATGAGCGAAGACTTCGAGGATCTGGAAGACTACAAGGAAGAACTTGAAGAACAGATTATGGTTCTTCAAAAGAGGCTTTCGAGGATCAACAGCAGAGAAAAAAGTAAAGTTGAGTAAGGAAAACGCCTGAACCATTATGGGTTTGATTTCGATTGGGAATGTCAGTTTTTCTCTAAATGAGAATAGGATTCATATTTCCAGAAATCTAACCTAAATTTTATTTTTAGAAAAGTAATAAATGTAAAGAAATATTGAGAATTAACATGAGAGATAGATGCAACTGCAGATGTGGGCCTTTTAATATTAATATGATACCACCTGGCATACTCAAACCTCTTATTTTAAAAATATTGGAGAAGAGAGATATGCATGGATATGAAATTATGCAGGAGATTTCAATTCGTACCAACGGCTTATGGAGACCTACCCCAGGATCAATGTATCCTGCTCTGAGTTCACTTGTAGAGGAAGGATATGTTCAGAGGGAAGAGCAGAAGCAGGGAGACAGACAGAAATTTGTTTACACCCTTACAGAGTCTGGAAAGAGTGCGATTAGTGATCTCGGCAAGTTCAGGGAAGAATGGAAAGCTGCTCTGGATTCTCTCGTCAATATATGGTAGAGAAACTTTATTTGAAATAGGAAGTTTCAATTATTTTCATGTACACATACATAACAGATAACAGAGAAATTACGGAACCAACTATCACTATTAAATAGTCATATCCCAAGATATATTGGGCGGGCGAGGTGGGCATTATCATTAGATGATTCATCGATTCAATTATGAGGATTGAATATTGGAAAGGATTGAAATATTGAATTGATGCCATGATAGAATTTGAAGTGCTAATGGAATTGGAAAACACATTTTTTGAACCGTCGAATATGACCTCTATAATCGTGAATGAGGTTACCCATGCGATTTCAATAATTGTGGATAATACCATAATTAAGTTTTTTGATTTTTCTGGATTTTTTGAAAGTGATCCAACGGAATAAATGATTGCCATGAAAACTGACAGGAAGAATGCTGAGGCAATTATGGATATGGGGTATACTGCATAAGGTTCCGTATGCGTATAGAAAGAATATCCCATGATTGAGCCTAAACTGATTATGAGCCCAACGCCTACTGGTATAATGGAGCGTAACATTGGTTCTCCCAGTGATAGGAAACTCTCTTTTGTTGATGAAGGTTCACCTTTCTTAGTCTTAATCTTGGGTAGCGTGAAAAATATCCCAGTGAGGATGATTATGGAGGTTATAAAAGAAATTTGAAATATGTCATTCCACATTATTTGATTATAATTCTTCTGGATATCTGTTAGATTTCTAACTTCACTGTTGTTAATGAAATAGAATTGAGGAGATGATCCACCCACAATGAACTGATAGTTTTCGTCTGTTGTAAGATAGTTTGAAATTGGGATAACTACATTTGTAAAATTCTGGTAGGTTCCCAGAAGTTTTTCCTCAGGGTAGATTCCGTATGAAATTGTTTGATTGCTCTTATAGCAACTTAAGGTAACGCAGGACTTGTAATTGCTCTGAGACGCTACAGATTTAGCAAAGTAATGAACCATTATTGCCGGTTCAGAAGGATCTGATGGTGATTGAACCATGGCAGAAAAGTATTCGGGTTCGCCATTGCCTGGCAAACTCGAAATACTATTAAATTTATGTGTTCCAAAGATTGTAGCGTAGGAAAAATAACCTGCATTGAATGAATCACTTGAAGTTTGTCTACAGCCGAGACAACTATAAACATTGATAGTCGCACATCCGTTGTTGTTTGTTACATTTAGATCCGTCCCCGAGTAAAGAATCTCCAACCCTTTTACGGATTCTCCAAACTGATTATATGCATAAATTTGAAATCTGTAATATGAATTTTCAGACCGACCAGGCAATATGACAATATTCATTTTTGCGGTATCATTATGATCTTCCTGAAAATTGTATAACAAAAAAATGGATGATGAAAGAACAAAGACAAGAGCAATTGCAATAATCTTTCTTGTCTTAGGCGATCCAAACATTGCTTTGATAAATGAAGGTGGTTTAAAAATATTGTTCACACTCAAACCGTAGGATTTGGTATTTTCCTGTCAAACAAGACGCCATGATCAATGAAATTATTGAAAAGTCCTCTAAAAATATTCAGATCTCTGAAAGTAGTCCATTCTGTCGCGCCCAAAAAAAATTATCAAAAACTACTCATTCAATGAAACCTAATATCAAACTATGAAAACTTTATTTATCCATAGGGCTTTAATTGTAACATGTATAAATTTCCATCAGAAGAGTGGGCCAATGCATATTTCGAAAAACTAAATGGAAACGCAGATTACAAGGATTCGGCACGGGATTGGGAGGGGGACATTACCCTAATTATTAATGCTGATGAAACAATGAAAGGAGATGCTTATCTCTATCTTGATCTGTACCATGGAATCTGCAGGAAATATATATTCACAACCGATCTGAATAAGATTCCCAAATCTGAATTTACCTATTCTGGAAAATTTGGAAACTGGAAGAAACTGATCAATGGTGAAATCGACCCCATAAAGGGAATTTTGACAGGAAAATTCAAGCTTAAGGGATCTATGGCAAAAATTATGAGATATACGAAAGCAGCAAAGTTAATGGTCAACACTGCCTCTCAGGTTCCTTCGGTGTTTTGAATGTGGTTTTTTCGGAGCCCATCAATAATCTATGGGGAAGACTCCATTTCATATCTGAACGATATCCCTCAGAGAAGAATAACAATAGTAACGGATGGGAACATTGTTCGGACTGGTCTTGTTCAGAAAGTAAAGAGCCAGCTTCCTTCGGGCGCAGACGTTCTCATAATCGATGATGTGCCGGTGGAACCAACCCTATCATATGTCTCTTCAATTAAAGCAAAAATAGCTGAGTTCAGGCCGGATCTCATAATAGGCCTTGGAGGTGGATCGTGCATGGATTGCGCCAAAGCAGCTTTTGTTACATATGAGAAACCTGACCTTGACATGCATGAAATTACTCCTCTGATAAATCTTGATCTCAGAAAAAAGTCAAGGATAATCCTCATACCTACAACAAGTGGAACCGGTTCAGAATGCTCCTGGGCAGCAGTGATTAGCGAAGATGATCATGGAAGAAAGAACGAGTTTGCCTCGCCTGAGATTATTGCCGATTTTGCTATACTGGATCCTGTTATGGTGAGCTCTCTCCCGGAAATGGTTAGAAAGAGCACGGCAATAGATGCCCTTACACATGCAATAGAAGCCAGAAGCAGTGCGTGGAAAAATCCATATTCCGATATATTTGCGGATAAAGCTGTTGAACTTATTACCTCAAACCTCATGGATGCATTAAACGATCATGAAAATGTTGAGGCAGTAACCAATGTCCATATAGGTGCCTCAATGGCTGGTCTTGCTTTCTCAAATTCGCAGATAACCCTGGCCCATTCCCTTGGACACTCACTTGGAGCACACTTCAGCATTCCGCATGGTATTTCTGTGGGTATTTTCCTTCCACATGTTATCCGATTCAATTATTCTGAGGCAAAGACCGAGTATTCTGCTATAAATAAAAAGTTTCCAGCCGTTCTGAGAAAAAAATATCTATATCTTACCGTTGAAAATTTCCTGAAACAATTGTCAATGCCAATGACTCTTGCCGATCTGAAAATTAATAAGAATGAATTTGAACAAAAGATGGATTCTATGGCAAGCCTTGCCCTTGAATCCACCGGAACTGTGTTGAATCCAAGAGATGCAGGAAGAAGTGAACTTGAGATGCTTCTCAGGGAGATTGAATAAAATGAAGAGATATGGAAATTTAATCAATGGGATTATGGACGGCGAAGGTACCGAATATGACGTTATATCGCCCATAGACGGTTCTATATATGCAAAGGCAGTTAAAGCGAGTGAAGAGAAGACTAAAGAAGCAATAGATATTGCCTATGAGGCCAGAGAGAAGTGGGAAAAAATTCCACTTTCCGGAAGGAAGAAGATATTCGCCAAAATGGTTTCACTCTTTGAAGAAAAACTTGATGATTATGCAAGGATCGAAGCAGAAAACACCGGGAGAACCCTTCGTCAGAGCGTGTTTATGGATACTAATATTGCCCTTGAGCACATGAGATATTTTTCCACAACAAATGAATTCAAAAGCAGCCGAAAAATCAGGCATCCTGAATATCCCCAAAGCTATGGCATCGTGCAAAACAGGCCAATTGGAGTTGTTGGTGCAATAACTCCATGGAATGTACCTCTTCTGATGGCAGTATGGAAAATATTCCCTGCACTTCTTGCGGGAAATACCATGGTTCTGAAACCAAGCCATTATACCCCGGCGACAACATTTGAACTTGCCATGGATCTGAAAAAGGCCGGACTGCCTGAGGGTGTTCTCAATGTGGTTACCGGTGAAGGAGCCATAATTGGAAAGGCTCTTGCAAAGAGTGAGAAAGTTAGGGGTTTATCATTTACGGGAAGCACCGAAACAGGAAGAAACGTAACCAGAAATGCTGCTGGAACTATTAAGAAGATTGTTATGGAACTTGGAGGTAAATCTCCCAACATTGTCCTTGAGGATGCTGACCTGGAGAGAGCTGCTAAGGGAGTTTTATTTGGTATTTTTCTGCATTCTGGCCAGTTATGCGAAAGCGGAAGCCGACTTCTGGTTCAGTCCTCAATCAAAGAAAAATTCCTGAGAGTTCTTGGTTCCTATGCTGAACGGATGAAGAGCGGCGATCCACTGGATATGAATACCGATATCGGAGCAATAACAACTGCCGAACAATATGAAAAGATACGAAATATGATCCGCAGGGCACAGGATGATGGTGCAAACATATACTACAGAAAAACTATTGAAGGAAGCGTTCCCAGAGGAGGCTTCTATATTGGACCAACCATAATGGATAATTTAAGCCCGGGAATGGAGATAGCCAGTGAGGAGGTTTTCGGACCGGTACTTTCGGTTCTTGAATTTGATAAGATCAATGAGGCCGTGGATATCGCAAATCAGAGCAATTATGGCCTAGCATGCGGCATATGGTCTAAGGATACGAATAAAGCAATCAAAGTTGGCAACATGATTAACGCTGGAACGATTTGGATTAATGATTACCATCTCATATCTGCGGCTGCACCCAGAGGAGGATTTGGTAATAGCGGCATAGGAAGAGAACTTGGAAGAGAGGGAATTTATGAGTTCACAGAATCGAGGCACTTCTTCGTAAGTGATGAAAATAATGAACTGGTTGATCTCTCCTTTGGATTGATCGTTTCTGATTAGGCTATATATGAGGTCGCTGAAGAATCAAACTTCCTGATGAATTTTATGATATCGCCTTTTCCGCCATGAAGTTCCCTGATCTGAGGATATATTTGCCAGAGATCACCCCTGCTGATAATTGTAGCAGGGTGCTCCGATCCGAATATGAAGTTGGCTACAATAGAAGTTATCAGCCGTGTTCTCTCCTCTTCAATATATCCAAGAGAATGTATATATTCATGAGTCAGAATCATAAAGACGAAGGAATTGAATTCCCTGTCTGATTTTGTCAATTGCTTCATGGCATTGACGAGTTCCTCGTTCATCACGATATAATTACCCCAGATTTCCCACAGAGCTCCTACATTCCATGGAAGATTGGAGAATGCCAGACCAAGACCAGAACGTTCCTCTTTGAGAACTTCCCTGACAGCTCTTTTAACTACGGTGAAAATAGCATCAATATCCATTTTTTCATCCAGGGAAAAGACCTCTTTGTTTTCGTCCCCAAAATGCCGTAAATTAAACCCTCCTTTGCTTCCGTTTCTCTCCGGAAGAACTTTTGATTCATATGGAAGAACGTTTCTGCAATCCATACTGTACAATTCCTAAGGTTATATTAACCCTTTTATTAATTAAATGCTCTTGTGGAACATACTTTACGTGGAAATGCATATATGATCCATGGCAAAGAAAGCGATTAATTTGAAGGATGATTTAAAAAATAGAATTTTTTCTGATTCCATACTGGATGGAAACGTTCTGTATATATCAGGACAGGTTGGAACAGTTGAAGGAGAAGATAATTCTTTTGAGAAGCAATTCAGGAGAGTTTTAGAAAAGTTGAGCTCAATTCTTAAAAAAGCGGACATGTCTCTGGATAATGTCCTTCGCCTTGGGGTTTATTTGAAAGACAGAAGCGACTTCCCAAAGATGAACCAGCTTTTCATTGAGTTTTTTCCAAAGAATCAGCCCGCAAGATCTACTATCGTAACCAGCTTGGTCAATGAAAATATGCTAGTTGAAATTGACGCAATTGCGTCAAGATAATTTCCCTTTTTTGTAATAAAAAACTCCTACACCTCATAAGGGCAATAGAAGACTTAAGAGTGTTATTGTCAACACGGGAAACCCAATGATGAAGCCGGTTTTCATATAGTAAAGAGGTTTAATCTCTATTCCCCTCTTTTTCTGCAGGGTGAAGAGCCATAGAAGGGTAGCCAGAGAACCTATGGGTGTAAATTTAGGACCGATGTCGTTTGCAATTACACTGGCATAAGCCAGCGTCAATCCATTATGAATATGCCCAATGGCAAGACTTGCAAGAAGGGTGGATGGCAAATTATTCATTGTGGCCGCTGTTGCGGCAAAGAGATAACCCGAAAGCAGAAGATGCAATGGATATGGCAGGAAATTTGTGACCTGAATCAGATAAACCATTATTGATGTGAAACCATTGGATCCAAAGGCATAAACGACCATGTACATACCAAGGGAGAAAATGACAATCTGCCATGGAGCCTCTTTGACGGCTTTTTTTACATCAACATTTCCCTTCAGTTTTGAAATTATTGCAAGCACTGCAACAATTGGAACAGAAATGAATGCAACCGGGATATCATAAATGCCACCTATGGAATTGCCCACTATGAGAAGAAAAATAACAGGAATAAATAATTTAAAAACCAGTGGATCTTTAATTGCCTCTTCCGGATTTTCTAAATTCTCCATTTCGTAACTTCCGGGAATTTCCTTTCTGAAATAGATGTAGAGAAAGAATACGCTAGCCCCGATGCTCACAAGGTCAGGTAAAATCATGGCTTCGGCGTATGAAAGAAAAGAAATGTGAAAATAGCTTGATGTTACTATATTTACCAGATTACTGATGACCAGAGGAATGCTTGATGAATCTGCTATAAAACCTGTGGCAATAATGAATGGGATCATAGCTTTTCCGCTAATCTTAGTCCTTACCAGAAGGGAAACCACTATGGGCGTCAGGATCAGTGCCGTTCCGTCATTGGCAAAAAACGCAGATATGATTGCCCCAAGAAGTATAAGGTAGACAAACATCCTTTTCCCGTTTCCGTTTGCAAATCTTGCAAACTTGATTGCTGCATATTCAAAAACCCCAGCTTCATCAAATATTATAGAGGATATTATTATTGCAACAAATGTAAAAGTTGCATTCCATACAATATTCCAGACTACCTCTATACCCTGGAGACTCAGGATTCCAAAAACCAGAGCCAGCAGTGCACCAAGAAGTGCAGAATAGCCAATTGGGATATTCTTCGGTTTCACTAAGACCATGAAAAGGGTGAACAGAAATATTCCCAGAGAAATAAAAAATTGAATATAATTCATAGGTTTACCGAATTTTGACCAGACCAATCATCATTGTAATGCGGTATTATTTGTTATCGTTCTTGAGTGCTCTGACCCTTTTCAGAATCTCGTCCCTGATTTTCCGAACCTCTTCAATAGACTTGCCCTTTGGGTCGTCCAGATTCCAGTCCTCAGACTTCTTTTTCATCTTTCCCAGAAGCACTGCCGGGCATACGCTTTCAACGGAACAACCCATGAGAATTATTCGATCTGCCTCATCGATCATCTTTGAATCAAGGTATCTGGGCTTTGATTGTGATATTTCTATGCCAACCTCCTTCATTGCCTTTACGACGGTTGGATTTACCTCGCTGGCAGGAACTGTTCCTGCGCTTGAAGCGTTTAAACCAATGGATCTGGCAAATGCTTCTGCCATTTTGCTTCTTCCCGCATTTTCAATGCATACAAAGAGAAACTTCATTCCTATCAGATCGTTATGCGATTTGAATTAATATATTATAAACTACAAAATTTTGTAGTTGAATAAATTCAATACTTTGTTTGCCCTTTATAAGTATGGAAGGCGCTGAAAATTGCCTGTGTCATGCGGAAGAGATATTTGCCATACTTGGAAAAAAATGGGTCATTCCAATCATTAACATATTGGGCAATTCTTTGAAAGCATCATTTAACGAAATAGAAAAAAAATTACCAAATACATCTCCTTCATTGATTTCCAACACCATCAGAATACTCCTATTTTATAAGATTGCAAGGAGAACACCATTGAAAAAATCCCCGTATAAGGTTTCGTATGAATTGACAGAGGAGGGAAATCAATTGAGGAAAATGATTGTATCAATGGAGACCTGGATAGTAGAAAGCAAAATAGATGCGAAAACTAAGGAATGCAACGAAGAGCTTATGATTTTTAATGTTTAGGCCCTTTTATGAACATCTAAATTTTTATGGATATGAAATGAGCGCTGGGAGGGAGATTCGAACTCCCGAGCTACGAGAGCACAGGCTTTCCAGACCTGCGCCTTACCAGGCTAGGCTATCCCAGCTTAACTTGGGCAGATTGTGAGTTGCTATTTAATTTTTTAACATTTGTGCCTTATAAATCTCAAATCCTTTTCTGTTAAACTAACTCCAGTATTAAATGGCTTAAATAAAAGACCTTTTACCCTGGAGTGAATTTCATTGCCCTTATCAGATCTGGCAGCTCTCTGAATCTTTACTTCTTATCTCCACATTGCTTCCCCTGCGTAAAATGTTGAGATTTTTATCCATTGCACAATAATCAAATGTGCCCTTGGCCATATGAATTCCC
This sequence comes from Thermoplasmata archaeon, assembly GCA_021818675.1. Taxonomy (GTDB): domain Archaea; phylum Thermoplasmatota; class Thermoplasmata; order Thermoplasmatales; family Thermoplasmataceae. Next base: position 15,509 of record JAKATR010000028.1, read on the forward strand.
AAGTATATTTTCATTCTAAACCCAGCCAGTTTCCCTCCAAATCTCTCTAATTGGCCACAGACTTGTCTTTTATCCGAAGATATATGGCAACTTCCCATCCGGGTACGGATGAAAGAACGGCGACACGTTTCCCTATCCAGTTCATGGAATCGGAACTGGCTAAAAATATTATACAAGATCACACATGCATGTGAACAGCTTTAGCTATACTGCCAAAATCCATCACAACTAATGACCGGACAAAATATACTCATTTATGTCGTCCACGTCACTACAATCATGGCAATTCTTGCATCAAATAAGTATGAGAAGTGGTGTTTTCATGTCAAATCATTGTATTGCATTATGGGCCTTTGACACATTCGGAGAGTCTGAATTACAATTAAAAATATATATACGTTTAAAATATGCGCAACAGAACTATATGAGAAAAAGCTCAGATAACAGAAATGTAGAATTGTCTTTAGATCAGCGAACTAATAAAGTAGCAAAAAGAGAGAGAGAGATAGTTTTAGAAGAACAATGATAGCCTTTGGGTTTACATTGGTCTTCTTAACTTCAATATTTTTTGCAGTTGGAGGTATAGTGCAAAATAATAATGCATATGTTGGAGTTTCACAGACACATGATCCCGTAATGAGAAGTGCATCAACAACGTCTCAGGGCACATATTCATGTAAGGACATAACAGTGCCTAAAATAACTGGTTGGGGATGGGAATATTTTTGCGCTAGTGTGTATTATCACTACACCTATACTGAAAGAATCAATAGAACCAGAAACCCCGGCATTTTTTATTACACATTTTTAAATTTTCTTCAACCTTTAGTCTCTAGTAATTCCCAATATGTTACTGCTCATGTTTCATCATTCAACGGCTTTGCGGGGTTAGAAACAATTGTGACGTATTATGGATATTTTCCAGGCTATGGACTTATAGAATCTATAACGCAACAACTAGCTCTATCAGGCACAATGCAAATGAGTGGCTTGTTTATTCAATCATTTAATGCCAACCTAATAGTATATTCAGACGCAGATTCAACTTATTCATTTGTAACCGGAACATATGCCTATTCGCACACGGTTAATCTGCCTAGTACTGGACTTAGTGTCCCGATCGTCCTCGATTCCTAAATTTGAGAGAAAATAATGATCTAATATGAATGGAAAAAAATTATTAGTTATTTTTATAATTTTATCTTTTGTGATAATCTCCTTAACGCCCGTGATCACTATTTCAGTGGTAAAAGGTAGTTTCAATGACAATATAAATGATATATCCAACCTTAAATACGACATTTCATCAAGCGTTTATTTATCTTATGATGTGAATCAGCTTATAAATGGAAATGTTACTCTAGTGGGCACTATACCGATTTATATTAAAAATTATAGTTTTACCATTGGTATGAATGTGGAGAAAGGCAATATTTCATTTATTGGAAATTCTTATGGGTTAAACCCAACCGGAATGAAAGAAATTATCTTTGCTGACAGTCAATCGCTTCCCAGCGATTGCATTAATGCAAACATATCCGATCGCCCACATACGAGTGCTTGGGAGATTGTAAATTCTCCATATAATAAGCTTTTTGGTTATATTAATACTGAATGCCTAAACTATATTAGTGCAATACCATTTTATCCTGAACCCTTATGCCCAGGCGGACCTATTTCATCAGGTACCGTGGGTTCTACAATTTATTCAGGAACTATTAATGGCGGAAGAGTAATGTATCATACAGATGCAACAACCGAACTTTATGGAAACAAAACTTGTTATGAAAAAGACCTGAACAGTTTTTCCCCCATAAATAGGGATTTTTTTGGCCCTACACCAATTGATTCTGCCATAATCAAAAACACAAATGCTTCTTTTTCATTTCGTTTGTTTTCAACTACCACTTATTCTCTCATTTACTCAAACATAGTTTTTCCTGTTAACATTGCATATTATTTGGAGATGGGCCTTTTGACATGGGCAATTGTACTTGTTGGTACAGGACTTTATTTATACGGAAGATCGAGGCATTGGTCAAAAGCGCAATCTATAGTTATTCCAATCATCTCAGTGGCAGGAATGTCTCTCTTCATATTGCCGTATACCTATTTATTATATCTGTTATAGAAGGAGTTAATGAATGATGATACTATGATAATACTTGAGGATGTGACAAAAAAGTATGGCGGACAGACGATTTTCCGGCATTTTAATTTTACGATCCCAAATGGAAAGACATTATTAATAGGTCCAAATGGAACTGGAAAGACTACACTTCTTTCAATGATGTGTGGGTTGAAATATGCAAATTCTGGAAAAATCAGCTGCTTCTCGTTCGATACAGTTAAGGATATTGTTAAGATACGAAACAGGGTTAGCTATGTTCCTTCTGAAGGAGATTTTCCTCTAGATCTGACACTACAGGATCTGCTGAATTATGCAGTCACTTTCAGTAGTCAAAATTTAATAGAGAATTACCTGTCACTTTTAGATATAGAATCCCTTCTTAAAAAGCAACCAAAATACATGTCCTCCGGAGAAAAGAAGTTGGTCAGAATTGCCTTTGGTCTTTTCATGAAAAGATCACTTCTCATACTTGATGAGCCTCTGATCAATATTGACAAGAGGAGGAAGTATCGGATCATGAAATTGCTTGACCAAGAGAATGCTAACATAATATTAACAAGTCATAGTGATGAATTTATATTTTCAGGTCAATATAATTTGATTAAGATCAAGAAAATAAATGAAAGAGAAGGCTCTCGTATGGTTTTAGAAAGGAGTACAAAAAAAGCATTTAAAATTAGAGTTACAGATGAGGAAATGGTTTCATCAATCCTTAAAGAGAATTCCATTGATTTTGAAAGAGAAGAGGGTGAGTTTGTTATTTTAGAGCCCACACTTGAATTATTTTCAAGAATATTCCAGTACATTACAGACTATAGGAGAGTGATAACTGATTAAAGACTCCATCAAATATATTTTATGGGTTCTAAGGTATTTATCCAGCTCTCCCCTCGTACCAATATCTTATGGTATCCCAATTGTGATCTCTTTTTTCATTGCTCCAAATAGAATTGGTATAGAGCAAATATTTGTATTATCATCATTGATGTTTATTCTCTTATTGTTGCAATTCAACAGCCGTTTTATAGGTATATTTGAGAGGGGGGAAATTTTCTTTTATATGAATGCCCCCATAACATTCAATTCACTCCTACTTTTCTTTATGATCGGTGGGATAGCTATAACACTGCCCTTAAGTGTAATTATCTTTGAAAATTCTGGTATATATCTTTCTCTAACTTTTTTTGTTCTAATGACAGAATATATTTATTTTTATTTTATTGTAGATGTATTGGTTTCTATCACTTTTAGAAGCAATCTGGTTTCTTTATTAACCATTGTTTTTATGTTTATTGCGCCTTTGTTTGTATTTCAAGATCTAGCAGCTTCTAATTATCTATCTGAGGCTTATGCAGTAATATCAATTTCACCCATGGATGTTTCTGCAAACATGTCCAATGCTCGTCTACATTCATTAGAGTGGTTATTAATTTTTTATTCTGTATTAGTTACAATAATGCTATTCATAATGGTTAAGCTGAGTTATCGGAGGGATCTGTTATGAGAAAACTTTTCACAGTTATTTTTTTGATCATTTTTTTGTCACTAGGCGTTCACGGATTATTATACAACTCCTCAACATATTATGAATTGCCTAATTCTTCTCATTCAATTTGCGTAGGGACCTATGAAACCATAACACTCGAAATAAAAACAAATAGCAGTACCCCAGTTGAAATTGCTATCAATGAAATTCATATCGAGTTGATACCTAATGTTCCATTAAAAATATCAAATATTTCCGGACCTATTAATGTCATTACAAGCAATGGATATTTTTTATTGATGTTAAAAATAGGAGTTTCGACACTATTAAAAGAGATTTATTTATCAGTAGGAATCTTTGGTTCAATATTAACATTAGCAATAATTCGTAAGACCTCCTTAAAACGTTAGAATCAAGAATGGAATCCCTTATTTCTTTAAGCCCAAGGTGAAGACTCTTACAAATAATACCACATCTGATGATCCTTTGCCAGACCCTCCGGGAAGAAGAAACAGAGTGTCAATGTTGTCCACAGGGGATGCTATGAGGCTTTCTCGGATCATGTGGATGAGAATCTCATGGTGTCCATAAAGCTGTGCCCGCACTGCTGATCGGATCTCAGCGAATCTTTCACTACAAGAGTAAGGATGCGAAAAACATCGTGGAGAAATTTATCGACTCCTTAGGGCAATGTGACATTCAGGCATTGTACGGGGAGTTCCTTCATGTGGAGATATCGTATGAATAGAAGAACTGTGCAGGTTTTGTCAGGGCCATGCTCAAACGGAAAACAGACGGTATCTTCTTGTTTGACATAAACAGATCTGCTGATTCAACTTAAAACAGGGTGAAAGGGTAATAAAGTCAATTGTGACATACCGGAAAGTCCCTGGAGGTCCCGATCAGAGAAAGGAGCTATAAATTTCGCAAGGATAAACAGCGTCCTTGAATCCGAGAGAAAGAAGGGAAAATTTAAATTCCAGACCTATCCGGGTTGGCTTCCAACAGCTGAACTATTTCACGCCGGGGGGGAGATTCGAACTCCCGAGCTACGAGAGCAACAGATCTCGAATCTGCCGCCTTACCAGGCTGGGCTACCCCGACATATTAAGTGAATTTCATTCACTTTAAATTAACTTGCCATTTCACAGTGAATAATTCTACCAGAATAGAAGGAAATCATTCAAGTAAAAATTGATTCATGTCTTTTCCGTATTTACCATTACCAAAATTATATTTAGTCGTTCAGAAACCTTAACGCATCAAGCAAAAATTTGTAAATATTCGATCATTTACTCATTGTATTATATCACTATAATTTCAGTTTTCTGTGTTCCACCATTATGCATTTATCCATAACTACTGTCATACCGCTATTCGATGCCTTTTTCCCTGCATCTTCATTTATAACTCCAAGCTGCATCCATATGGCCTTAGGTTTTACCTTTATTGATTCTTCAACTATTTCGCCCACTGCATCTGATTTTCTAAATATATCCACTATATCCAGTTTGATGTCTTTGGGAATGCTTGAAAGATTTGGGTAGCTCTTAATTCCCTGCCAATTTTCCAGTGATGGATTCACAGGTATAATGTTGTATCCTTTTGATAACAGATATTTTGCAACACCGAAGCTGTCTCTCTCCTGCTTGTCGGATATGCCAACAACAGCAATATTTTTTGAATTCTTTAATAAAGCTTTGATATCCTCATCCCTGTTTATTATCATATATTGAGAATACGTGCCCTTTTATGAGTTTATTGTTATGATCAGGGCTTTTTTCAATTTGGAAATGCTAATAAGGTATCTGGTAATTCCATACCTTATTATGTTCTGTGCAAAGTGCGGTACACTGATGGTTATGTCAAAGGAAAAAGGAGTTTGCCCCAGTTGTGGATATGAGGAAAAGAGAAGTGCAGCAAAAGCAGCTGGAAAGATTCTAACCAGAAGTACAAAAAAAGAAGTTATAATGATCAGGGAAGAGAAAAATACTGAACCGCTGGACTCTGACGCAGTTTGTCCAAAATGCAAAAACACAGGTGCTTATTATCTACTGAAGCAGACAAGATCGGCAGATGAGCCGGAAACAAAGTTCTACACATGCGCTTCATGCGGCCACCGGTGGAGAGAATATTGATACTGTTGATTAATCCCAAGGGAAAACGCTAAATTCAGGAATAGAGATGTGAGTCTCGTATGGTGTTGGAAAGTTTATCAAATTCATTGAAGGAAACTTTTAGAAAGATCTCCGGAGCCAGTTACATAAGCCCCGAGTTGATTAAGGAAACAGTTAAGGATATCCAGAGGGCACTCCTTAAATCCGATGTGAATGTGAAGCTTGCCTTATCCCTCTCAAAAAAAGTGGAACAGAGATCAATTGAAGAAAAGCCACCTCAGGGCATGCCGCCCCAGGATTTTATTTTGAAAATTATCTATGAGGAACTCCTCTCAATTCTTGGAGAGGAATCAAAGCTTAAACTTCAAAACCAGACCATAATGCTTGTGGGTTTATATGGTCAGGGAAAAACAACCCATGCAGGTAAACTGTCAAGATTCTTCATAAGAAAAGGTCTTTCATGCGGTCTCATTGCGTGTGATGTTCACAGGCCAGCGGCATATGAACAGCTACAGCAAATAGCCAAACAGACAGGTGCAAAATTCTTTGGAATTCCCGGAGAAAAAAACCCGGTAAAGATATATAGATCGAGCATCCCTGAGATGAAAGAAATTGCAGTTAAGATCGTTGATACAAGCGGCCGTGATTCCCTTGATGAGGAATTGCTAAAAGAACTCTCTTATTTAAAAAAGGAAGTGAATCCAGATGAAATATTGCTTGTTATTGATGCAACAATAGGACAGCAGGCTGGAATTCAGGCAAGGGCACTTCAGGAAACTGTAGGGATTACCGGAGTGATAATCACCAAGATGGATGGAACCGGAAAAGGAGGCGGAGCCTTAAGCGCAGTTGCAGAAACCGGAGCGCCAGTTTATCTCATTGGAACAGGTGAACATATTGAGGACATGGAAATATTCAATCCCAAGAAGTTCCTTCAGAGGCTACTGGGCATGGGAGATATTGAAGCAATAATGGAAATAGCTCAGGAAACGGACATTACCGAAGAAAAAGCGGAGGAAACTCTGTCGAAGATGATGTCCGGGAAATTTAATCTTAAGGACATGTATGAGATATGGGAAAAGTTTTCGAAACCTTCAATTTTAAAGAGGCTTTTTGAATCACTCCCTCTGGCTAAAATACCAGGAGCAGGCAAAACTGGAGAATTGGATCTTGATCAGGCAGAAAATCGACTTTCAAAATACAGAGTTATGCTCGATTCCATGACATATTATGAACTGGAAAATCCTGATGAAATAAATGCAAAGCGGATCAAGAGAGTTGCAAGGGGATCAGGAAGCACTGAAGCTGATGTCAGGCACATGCTGAAGGAATTCAAGTCCATGAAGGAAAATGTAAAAATGATGAAGGGCAACAGGGGATTCAGAAAGATGTTAAAGGCTCAGATGAAAAATGGGTCCGCCTTTAATCTCGATGAAGAATGATTTCTATCTTTTCCTGAAGAAGCTTACTGTTTTTTCTATTTCACATATTTCTCCACTGAGAACTTTGTCCCGGGATGGAGTTGAGTTAATCCTTTCCTTGATTCTGTTTATCTCTGAGACATATTTTTCATATTCCGCATCGCCAGTAATTCCCTTCTCGATAAACCCGGCTGCCATTTTAGCACTTTCAAGTGCCATATCTATTCCGAAACTGGTGTTTTCACCAAACAACCCGGCACTTTCCCCTACTGGCAAAACATTCTGACCCATTCGGGGAACGCAGGTATGAAATTTCTTTTTATAGTTGATAACAGCACTGGGTTTTATTCCCCTTTCATGTTTTTTCAGAGGTTCAATATGATCAGATTTCGTTATGATTGCGTCCTCCCAGAATCTCTCATTACTGCTTTCCACGATTATTGAGTTCTCTTCTATTTTTAATTCAAGCCGGTCTTCCATTTTTTGGGAAGCAAAACCTCTGTTCAGGATTCCGTTAAAATATGTAATCCAGCAATCATCACTGTGCAAAGCGGTGTCAATATACTCTCCTCCTGTAGCCACAATCAGGTATTTTGCAGTAATGGTTTTCTCCTTACCTTCTGTTTTTAATACGGCCTTAATTTCATTATTTTCCGATCTATACGAAGTAAGTTCTGATCTTATAAGTATATCTGCACCTTTGTTTCCAGCAGATGCCAGTATGTTTCGATCCAGTTTCTCTCTGCTGAATTGCATTATTCCATTGCTATCTTTTAAATTTAATGTAAAATTCTCCGAAAAAGCTTGAATTTCCAAAGTGTGATGAATGGCAACCGATTTTTCAGTCCATTTTCCCAGATATTTTTTTGCAAAATTCTCCTCTATGAGGCACATTCCTGAGGGCGGAGAACCTGCATCCATTCTCTTTTCTGCAACTACCACGCGAAGGCCAGCACCCGCAAGAAGAAATGCTGCATAAGCACCAGAAGTACCACCACCGGCAATCAATACATCATAATCCATTCATTGCCATATGCCACCTTTAGATTAAAAGCTGAGTTATTTTTGTTAAGTTGCCAGAACTTTTGTTAAAAAAACATGGTTTTTTTGATTACATCCAATACCAGTTTTGGATTTGTGATTCTAATTCAATGTGGATGAATGTAGAACCTTTTAGGTTGATTCCTGTATTCAAAATGACATTCAGCATGTGTTAACTATAAATTACCTGAAGCTCTGAACATTTCGGTCTATTAAGGAATATTCTTAATTAATGAGTGATATACGATGTTGGAGATATATTGAAAAATGAAAAAATTTACTGAACATGATATACGGATATTAATTGCAAAGGTAAAAGAACAGTCCCCTGAACATTATTTTGAATTCAAAGATCCATTCTGGATCATGATAACAACAATTTTATCTCACAGAACAAAGGATGAAGTGTCAAATTTAGCGGGAAGAAATCTCTATGAAAAATATCAAACCGCAGATAATCTCTCAAAAGCCAGTGAAGAAGACGTATCAAAACTCATCTCAAAGGTTGGGTTCGCTAGTGTAAAGGCAAAAAGGGTTATTGGTGCGGCCAGAATTGTAATTAATGATTTTGAAGGAAACGTTCCCAATGATATAGATCTTCTTATGAAAATTCCAGGTATTGGAAGAAAAACTGCAAATGTAATACTTTCTGATGCCTTCTCCATCCCGTCAATAGCAGTTGACACTCACGTTCACAGAATTTCCAACAGAATAGGACTTTGCAATACAAACAAACCTGATGATACAGAAGAGTGCCTGAGGAAACAGATTCCCATGGATTTATGGCTGGGGTTTAATCCAGCACTTGTGGAATTTGGAAAGACCATATGCAAACCAATAGGTCCAAAATGCAATGTTTGCTCCATAGCTCAATATTGCAATTATTTCAAAATACTGCAGAAAAAAAGCAAAAAATAACGTTTCATTTTATTGATTCTACAGAAGTTTCAGGTTCCAAATTCAACATGATATCTGAGAAAGGCGCAGATTCCCCCGAGACCTTGAATTATTTTCCCATATTCCGTTTCATCACTGAATATGGTTACCCTTATTCCATAAGAAGAGGCCTTTTCAAGAAGTTTTAGTGTTCTTTCCTTTCTGAATTCTGTCTCTGTGATCAGAATTTCTTCAATTGCCCCTGTATTCATTGTGTGAAGAACGTTATCATAACCATAGGTTACATTTCCATTCCTTGAAATTTCTTTAAGAACCCTTTCGGTTTTCTCCTTTTCCGTTTTTAATCTGGAAACGTTTCCCAATGATGCAAGCGATGGATCGGTCAGGACTTCATAAATTGCGTTTTCATCACTCCTTGTTGTAGGAATGGTTGTCACTTTTACCTTAGAAAATTTACCTGATTGTGTAAGATAATCAAAGAGTTTTTCCCTTTCAAATCCAGGCCCTGCAATCACTATGACCTTTATTGCAGAAAATGAATTTATGGCTTTTTCTATTTCTGAATAGTATGTTGATGCTGATTTCTGCTGCTCATAACCCTTTCCACTCTTTCCTGAGAATATTCTACCATGATTTTCTATGCCATACGCCTTGATTGTAAAAAGATCACACTGCTCATCATCGAGAACAACGAACAGGATATCATTTCCTACCCATTTCAACTGTGCTTCTCCTATGAGATCTTCTGATGCTTCTGACCAGTTTTCTTTGAATATTTCCACTTCATCCTGCGGTGACACGTTTATTGACTGATAGTTGCCCTTAATTTCGGAACTGCTCTCTACTATTTGCCCACTGATCCTTAATCGTCCGGTAAATGGCTGAAAAAATACCTCTTCCACATTAACCGTAACCTTTGTAGGTGTCCTTTTCTGTTCCTTGCTTCTTTCCATATCCCCTTTTTTTTCTTCTCTCCTTAATACAGTGGCTCGGACAAGGTTTCCTCTGGAAATTATACTCCTCAGGTACCACAGATCATCATCGTTCTCTATGAGAACTTCCTTCCAGCCGGGTTCGTCTGGTAAGTCTCTTGTCTTCAAGTATAAACCCCGCATTCTTTAAGAATTTTCAACATGTTATCAGTGTGTGAGCCTTCCCAGAAAACTCTGCCGCAATTTGGACACGTTTGAAGGCACTTTGTTACTACATCTTCAGGTAATAAATCATTATCTTTATGTTCATATGATCTAAGCGGTAAGTTGCATATTACACACCGGGTAAGGAAATCTTCTCTTTTAATTGGAATTCGCATTTTTATTTCCATTATCTGTTCACGTATATCGGTGTTTATGATAAGTATGGAATTTTTCTGGCCAGCTGAAAATTCAACATCTCTTGTTACAAGAATCCTTTCATGTTCATTGCAGTAGATACCCAGCATCCTATCGTCTAATCCGGGTTTTGCATTTTCGGTATCAATACCCATTATCCTCATCCACTTACCAAGCCTCAAAAGCATATGGTCCACGAGATATTTATTGATCCTCCTTCCACCTCCGTATTATGGCATTTTCTAAACCAGATAAATCAAGAATTCTTGATACCACAAAATCAGCCATGTCATCCACACTTTTAGGAAGTGTATAAAACGCAGGCATTGAGGGTGCAATAATAGCACCTGCCCTTGTTAACCTGAGCATGTTTTCCAGAGCAATTTCACTCAATGGCATTTCTCTTGGTACAAGAATGAGTCTTCTGCGTTCCTTTAAGCACACAGAAGCAGCTCTGGTTATGAGCGAATCAGAAATTCCCCCGGCGATCTTTGCCAGCGTATTCATTGAGCAGGGCATAACTACCATAACATCGAAGATAAAGCTTCCGGAACTGACTCTTGCGGCAAGATCATGGTCATCATAGGAGTGGGTTGCCAGCTTCTGGAAATCAGTTGAGGATTTTCCCATCTCGTAGTTTATAACCTGATCTGAATTCTTTGAAATTATTAGATGGATCTCGTTCCCCGTTGCTGCCTTCATATATTTCCATGCAAGAATGCTACCAGATGCGCCTGTTATACCAAGCACAATTCTCTTTTTCATAATATGGATAACCTGTCAAAGAATTAATTTATTCCTCTTTCCACGAAGAATTCTCTCTATTATTCAAAAAAGAGCTGCCCAAAATTTGAACTCGGCAATCAATGCTTCTAGAGTTTGTACCAAAAATATCATTAGTCTACGGGAGCTATTACAGATTATGATATCAAAGAAAATTATAGCAGGGGTGATCATAGTTGTGGTCATAGCGGCAGGTTTGCTTTACTATGAATATGGATACAACACAGGAGGGAAGTTGAATATTTCAGTTGCAGATTCAGCAGGACCTGGAGTGTCAGCAGTTTTTATAACGTTCAGTGGCGTGGAGGTTCATTCCACAGGTGGAAATAATAGCAGTGGATGGCAGAGCTATAGTATGACTTCTACAACCATTAACATATATGGTGTCACTACAACAAACCCCTCATTCCTTAAGGCACTAAATCTTTCAGCTGGAAAGTACACTCAGATAAGACTGGAACTTACCAGCGTCGTTGCAACCATAAATGGTGTAAACACAACGTTAACACTGGCCTCACAATATTCTCTGGTGATTCATCCATTCACAATCTCTTCCCATGCGACAACAAACATGGTCATCGATTTTACTCTGAACCCTGCCTCGATCATAACAAGTGGCGTGTTTACTCCAGTGATTGGCTCGGTTCAGGTATCCTGAGCTTGATGAATTGCGATGCCCCACATTCTTTCCCTGGATAATCTGAACATGATAAGGGTAACTTATCAAAACAGTGAAATCGGAAAATTGTTATATTCCAATTCATATTTACCCCAAGATACCAAAAATGATCATTAAAAAGAAAGCTATTGTTTTTCCAATAATCGCTGTGCTATTTTTAGTCATGATACCTTTCGGGTCCAATGCGAGCACCCCGAACATATCACCGCCGCCGGCTTCATTACCAGTCCAGCTGTATTATACAAATACAACGCACTATACCATAAATGCTTATGACTGGAATCAGATAATAAGCACTGTGCTGGACAATACCAGTATAGTATCATATGCATGGGCAAATAATCTAACACAGGCACTGGTATTTTTCGATATCACATATACGGGAATGAATCCTTTTGGACTTGAATTCATCGTTGCGCTTTCCAAGGAAGGGGGCTCCCCAACAGCACAGAATGCCACCATTGCATTCAAATCAATAGAAAATATGCCTTCAAAGGTGTCTGGCTATACGAATATACAGGCGCTGAATGCAGGAGCTTATCCGGGTTTCTCGTGGTCAAAGCCAGTGAATAAGCCTGGAATTCTGGAAGAGGAGTATTACATAGTGCTCATTGCAATTGTTGCCTCTGTCTTCGTAATGTACTTCGTTTTCAACAGAAGAAGCTAATGAATAATTTATGTTGACGCCACATAATCAATCCATTATTTCTTCATTACAAACTTTTTGCCATTCAGATCCAGTCCATACTTTAAGGTACCGTCCGAAACTTTTTCCTTCATCAACTTCAATGCTGCTCTGAAAGATAAATTAAGTTCTTTACAACGTTTTCTAAAATCTCCAAGGTACAGATGGTCAATCCCGTTCAGGAAGGATTCTATTTGATCCTTATTTCGGATTCTTCTTAATCTTCTCACTGTGAAGAATGAGACGCCCATAAGTGTTGGGATGATTATTGGCAGATTTGTTATGCTAATTGTTCCATAAGAATCGGTTACTGTATGATTCCCATACGTTATCTGAACTTGTATAATATCATAGCCCAGGGGAAGAACTCCCCCATAGTGAGTTCCTTTTCCTTCCTCCATGTTGTTTACGAACCATGTTATATTGACTCTGGAAAGCGCATATCCTTTTAAATTAACTGTGAGAGAAGAGTACTTACCAATAACAAATCCCGTTATACTGCTTGATGTAACCTCTGGAAAATACTCATCCATAATTTGCAATTTGTCTGATAAATTTTGATTCCCACAAGCATCCAGAGCATATATGGTAATATTGAATAAGCCGTCCGTTGGTGGTGAAACGTCAATCGAATTGCCAGATATTGCAATTTTCTCTTTTCCCATAATTAAATATTTTTCAATTATTGGTATTCTGTCACTTATGGACATATTAATTGTAATGGACTTATTCAGAAGAACAAGAGAATAATAATGGACTTTTATTGATATAATTGGTTTGGAAGTGCAATAATATATCAGTATATTTTTTGTTTCATAGTTCAATGAATTGCTCACAACAGTAATTGTTCCTGTATATGTGCCAGTGTGGTTCATTTGAATTGAATCGTTGGTGAATGAAATTCCTTCCTGATCTGATGTGAAATTTGATCGAACTCCATGGGATATGTTCAATGCAATCACGGAATAATTCACAAAATACGTGGTTTGCAAATTAATCGAGGGAATTGAATTATTCACAATGAAAGATGTATTAAAATATGAAAAAGTTCCTGACAACGATATAATTTTCAGGCTCATGAAATAAGCACCATTTTGCAGAAATTGGGCCGAAGAAGAGTTCAGTGTAAAGTTCACATGATCCTCATAGACCCCATATAAAACCTCTTCTCCATTTTCATTGGTTATATTTAGATGAATAACAGATGATATGTTTGAATAGAGTGTGAGGTAGAGAGAGTTGTTTATAGAATTTCCTCCGAATGAATAAAATGTATCGTTTGTAAATGAGTGTGAGATACCGGGATCGAATGAAATTACTGAAATGTTTGCCCTTTGCAACAGAACCTTGTTTCCCGCAGAATATTGGCCTTCGATAACCAGAGAAAATCTTCCGTTTCCAATATTTTCAATGTTGACCCAGTTTTCATCAGTGATTTCATTAAAAATTGTGATATTATGACTCATGATTTCAACGTCATAATTTGAAACGTTTCCCAGTTTGGAAAATGTAAGATTGAAGCTGCCATATTTAAAATATTCCCCGTTTGTTATGGAAGAATGGAAGAATGAGTGGTTTTCCTGAATGTAATGATAGAATATGGAATAGTTAAACTCAAGGCCAAAATCATCGAAGATTGTATAATTGAAGAATATGAAACTACCTGTGCGATTATTGGGGATAGTTATTTCAACTGAGTTGCCCGATGTTTCCATAACTTTATGGTTAAAACCAAAATCTATTTTTTCTATGCCTACTGAATCACTGACTGAGAGATTTAATGTTTCACCGGGGTAAACCGTTGAATTTTCCTGAATTGATAGGGATGATAATGGTTCAGCATTATCAATAATGAGGTGCCCTGACATGTTTGAACAAAACCCGTTCACCGTGTTTACTATGAATTCATATGGAAAGTATCCATTTTGAAAACCTGTACTGTTTACTCTGAAATCTGAGCTATTAAACGCCTTAATATTTTTTCCAAGTATACTCAATGTTGAAGTGTATGAAAAAGAACTGTTTATGGTAAAATTAAGATAAGTTATTCCCTTCAAAACAGGATTACCCGGGCCTGAGATTGCTGGTGATCGATCAGTGTATAAATCTGACCCTGAAAGATTGCTCACAGTAATTTCTGAACTGTTCATACCTATTAAGATGGAATCCGATTCGAAATAAGAAAAAGATGTTGATTTGCTAAGATTGGTTGATATTTCCAATGAACGGGATGAATTCCATAAAAAGATAGATCCGTTTACCATGTACCATAGATTTTCATTGGCATACCACAGAATAGTATCATATTGAAAAATTAAATCTTGATTGAACCAGAAGGTCCCTGGGGGGTTTTTCTGCTCTGTTATTGAAGAATCAATAGTACCATTTTCCTCCGGACATATATGAATATCCGGTTCGCCATAAACATTGAGTTTCGAAACAGCGTTTGAAGTAATTTGAAGATCAGATGAGATTGCGTAATATGTTAAGGAATTGTCTGTATTGTTATATATGTCAAAATCAGTATTGTTCCCAGATGGTTCCGCATATATGACGTTACCATATGCAATCATATCACTGAGTAAGATCCATTGCCCTGTATTGCGTGAGAGCCATTCCACCGATCCGTTATCTTCAATGATCAGTAGATTCTCACCAGCATGGGTAAATGATCCACTGCTGCAATTCAAAATGGAAGAATAGTTGAAAATTGATAAATTTAGCAGGTTCAGAGAAATAATTAGGCACTGGGATTCGTTACGGTAAAGTGTGTAAAGAATGTTACCAATATTAATCCAGCTTGCCGGGTGACCAAAACTCATTGTAAAATTGTCATGCCATGTAGAACCGTTGACAATGTTCATGAAATTTATTGAAGTGGTTGAGTCGAAAATTACCGTGTTCATGGTCTTATCAAAAAATGGTCTTATCCCGACTATGGTACTCAATGATTGTGGAATGCCAAATGCTTTAGAATAAGGCTCTATTTTTTCAGGTGAATTGAGAATTGGAAAAGACCCATTCACAGATTTCAGAGAGTATAAGGTAAAATTATAATAATTACCGCCAAAATACATAGAATTATCTGTGGTACTACTATATAATTGAGAAATGTTAAATGTATACGGAATGAGAATTGAATTTTCAGCATCTCTTCCAATAGATATATATGCCATCTTCAAAGTCTTGGAAAATCCTATTTGAAGTTCATATTTCACATTTTGAATGATACTTTCATTGATTATTTCCATACCATTTCCATAGTTTAGCTTCAGAGTATTTCTATTGTTTACACCAAATGATATACAAAACATTCTCACGTTTCCTTCATTGAAAAATATTTTTACATTGGACATTGAATAACTCATGTTAAAATTCCAAGAGAAGTTTAATTCGTATGCCCAGCCTGGTTCCCCTTTTAGATTAGCCTGTAGAAAAGATGCATTATAGAAATCCCCTGATCTGATATTCATGGGAAGTTTTCCGTCGTTTGTGAAAAGGTTAAACTGGTATGCTGTGGAATTTATGGTGCAATAACTTACATTATTTTGCGACAATAGAGCGGCATTGACAACACCACCATAGTCAGGAACGTTTTCATTAATTGCAGGAATTGAACTGAACAAAAGTGTAATTATTATACTTATGCCAATTATTGCACCTATTTTCACCTCCGGTCATTGTTGTATTAACATTAATTTTACGCAA
>JAKATR010000028.1:32091-82243 GCA_021818675.1 Thermoplasmata archaeon
TCAGAGTGTACTCCGGAATGAATGGGAAATTAATGGTAATCCAGTGCGAAGTTCCCATTAAAGAGGAGAATCTCTATGACGTTTCTGAGACACTCATCAATTGGATTCAACAGTTTTCCCCAAGGGAGCTTGTAACTCTGGACGGCGTTCCAACGCAGGAACCCCCGGAAGAAAGGCACACATACCTGGTAGCCGGATCGGATAGATTGAAGGATTTGTCAAAGAGAGGAATTGCAAGCGCAGAATCGGCAGTCATATTCGGTATTGGCGGAGCATTGCTCAATGAGTGCATAATCAAAAAAATGCCGGCAATCTCGCTGTTAACTCATGTATCCTCCACACTTCCTGACCCGGACTCGGTTCTGACCCTCGTCAAATCTCTGAACGATATATACGATCTGAAAATACAGACCGTCCTTCTGGAAAAAACGGTAACCCAGCTTCACGAAGAGCTTGAAAGAGTTATGAAGGAGTATAATGAGTCACAAAATGCTCCTGCTCCAAAGAAAACCCCTGAGTCCATGTATGGATGAAAATATTTATGAAAAATATGGCTTTAAGCCACTTAATTTATTAAAGTAATCCTGTAATTATACCATTTTCTGTAATATCAATGCCGTCTGAGGCAGGTTCCTTTGGAAGGCCTGGCATGGTCATTACGCTTCCAAGGTAAACCACCACAAATTCAGCTCCGGAAGATAGTGCTACGGAAGTTACTGTAATAGAAAAATCTTCAGGCGCATTGGGTTTCAATGGATCATCGGATATGGAATACTGGGTCTTCGCCATGCATATTGGAAGCTTACCATAACCAAGTCTTTCGATCTTCTTTATGTTGCTCTGTGCAGCTCTGGTATAAATTACTTCCTTTGCACCATATATTTTTTTGCCTATGCTCTCTATCTTTTCTGTTAGAATTTGATCCATGGAATAGGTATATTTTACAGAAATTGGTTTTGCAGGTATAGTTTTCATCAGTAGTTCGGCAATCGCTTTACCTCCGTCTGCCCCCTTTTCATACACCTCCGAGAGCCCATATGAAATGGAGTTATTCCTAAGCAATGTTTCAACCTCAGATATTTCATTTTCCGTATCATCGGGAAAACGATTCAGGGCGACTAATGGCTCGAAACCAAAATTTCTCATATTTTTCACATGAAACATGAGATTATTGAACCCATTCTTAAGCGCATTCACATCTTCAACATCGTGTCTGTCGTTGCCGCCATGAAGTTTCATTGCCCTTATTGTTGCAACAATAACAACGGCACTTATTGGAATGTTACCCACTCTTGAAACGAGATTCATGAACTTTTCTGCACCAAGATCAGAACCAAAACCGGCTTCTGTTAACACTATATCACTGGTTGCCAGTGCCGTCCGGGCTGCTATGAGGCTGGATGTCCCATGAGCAATATTACCAAATGGTCCGGTATGAATGAATGCAGGAACACCGCCCTTTGCCTGAACGAGATTTGGTTTCAGGGCATCCACAAGGATCGCTGCCATAGCCCCCTGTGCTTTCAGATCTCCTGAATAAACCGGTTTGCTGTCAAATGTATACCCAACCAGAATTCTGGCCAGACGTCTTTTCAAATCGCTATAACTATCTGATAAGCCAACAATTGCCATTATTTCTGATGCAGGGGTGATGACGAAGCTATCTCTTGCGAGAATTCCGCCTTCCCCCTGAGAAACCCCCACGATTATATTTCGCAATGATCGGTCATTCATATCGATTGTCCTTGGAAAAACGATCTTTTCCGGGTTTATTTTCAATTGATTTCCATGAAAAATATGATTGTTTATAAGAGCAGACAAAAGGTTGTGTGCTGCGGTTATTGCCGGGAAATCTCCCGTAAAAAGTAAATTAATCCTGTCTGATGGCTCTACAGTTGCTTCTCCACCTCCAGTGGCTCCTCCCTTCACTCCAAAGCAGGGCCCCATTGATGGTTCACGTATTGAAATACTTACCTTTTGTCCCATTTTATGCAGTGCCTGAGAGATACCTATGACCGTTGTTGTTTTGCCTTCCCCGTATTTGGTTGGAGTCATTGCTGTCACGAGAACAAGCTTCCCCTGAACCTGTTTCTTATTGAGTTTCATAAAATTAACCTTGGCCATATAATCACCATAGGGCTCAATTTTATCCTTAGAAATCCCTATCTGTGATGCCACATCCTCAATTTTCATTAATTTATTAGTGTCCATATAATATCAGTATAAGAAGCATGAGAAGCAATTTAAACGTGCTGCTTAAATCATAAGGCATTAAATGTCAATCTTTATCTATGCCCATTCATTAAGAAGATCATGCAGGAAGATTTGGACAAATATATAAAAGGTTTCCTTAAAACAATGCCGTCAGAAGACATGTTTATGGAGGCAATTCGTGAAATAATAAAAGATCTTGTAAAAGAATTGATAAGGAGAAAAATCAATGATGATCCAAAGCTCAAGAGTGATATCGCTGAAATGATGCAGGAATATTTTGAATCCAAGGTGAAGGAGTATGACTCTATGGCTAAAATGGCTAAAATAACTGCAAAAATAGGGTTAATATCTGCTCCAGATTCCATAAAAGATGAGGCCATGAAAGACATAATGGAGACGTTCAAAAAGGAGATTCAGGAAATAATCCTCAGAACACTTTAGTTTTTCATATCAAATAAATTTTTTATTGATTATGCTTGCAGAATTGAGATCAAACATAGTCATTATACATGGATCAGGGGCAAAATTCATCATTTTCTGATAGTCTGTCTGGGATTGCCATGTGGATGAATTAACATATCTAACCCCCTTATAATTGCCCACATAATGAGAATGTATGTGACCCGTGATGAAAATATCTGGAACCTCTTCAATAACGTGATAATCTGTCCCGGAAGGTATTATTGGAGTTTTCCCTCCGTATACTGGAGATAAATGCCTCCTTTGCAAGATTGCTTCTATGGCGCCTCCTATAGATTCAAAATTTGCACCGGGTACAAGTTCCACCATATCATTCAAAGACATTCCATGGTAAATCATCACTTTTTTGTCTTCCAGATTGAGTGAATAAGGATTTGGCAAGAATTTTATATTTTTTGGGAAGAGGTCTCTAACACCACTTGAAAAAAGTGGCTGTGGTTCTGCCAGTCTCACAGTATCATGATTTCCAGGCATTACATAAACCTGAATATCTTCGGGAATTTCTCTCAAATAATCAGAAAGAATAGAATATTGATCTATTGGATTAAGGAATTCAAGATCCTTATCCTGACCCGGATATACACCAATACCATCAACCACATCCCCCGACAGAATAAGATACTTCAGCCTCTGTGCATCCTCATCAGATGAATTGATCCATGATATCATTTTCCTGAATCCATCCTTGAGAAATGTCTTGCTCCCAACGTGAATATCCGATATGGAAGCAACGTAAACAGGATCTTTTCCGCTGTTCTGAATCGCCCTGTCAGGTATATCAGGTCTGATTATTTCCTTGACAAAGATTGCAGGGCTTTTTCCCGTGGTTGATACTGAGCCCATTACACCTATGACTTCATCGTTTAGAATTAACTCTTTTTTGATGGGATTATCCTTCATTATGATGGCTTCGATGCTTTCATCCAGATCTTCGAGTATGAGCCTCTTATGACCATTTTTTGTCTCGGATATGTCTGTTACCATACCCACAATTTTTACATACCCTCCGGATCTCTTTGCATTCTTAATGTCAGATGCTGATCTGATCTTGCTGCTTGTGAGGATTATTTTCTTTAATTTGTCATACCTGCTCCTGAACAGTTTCTGAAAATCATCTATTGAACTACCTGTACGTACATCATCAAAATTTATTTCCTGAACTTCCCTGTCAGGTGCAATATCTCCTCTGATAAGCTTGATAACATCAGATTCACTAATATAACCTGCAGAAATTATTTCAGGGGAAAGCAATCGCGTTACGAGGGAACCCATGCCTTTTTCCAGGATATATTCGAGAGCCTCTGGTGAAACAAGAATTCCCTTGGATTGGAAGAATTCAAGTACGCCCTCCTTTTTGTTAAAGGCTCTTGGATTGATCATTACATGATAATTTGTTACTATCTTATATTGATATTTTTATCATTGATCTCATATGTTTGACATAATTCGGCAATGTTCTATAACTGGATTAAATTAACCAATATTGTCAAAGAAATTAGATCCTTTGATGTTTATAGTCATGGCCTCATTCTGGGCTCTTAATTACCCGCTTGTCA
Organism: Thermoplasmata archaeon; assembly: GCA_021818675.1. Lineage (GTDB taxonomy): Archaea > Thermoplasmatota > Thermoplasmata > Thermoplasmatales > Thermoplasmataceae. The sequence continues at coordinate 36,342 of JAKATR010000028.1, forward strand.
AAATAGCGCTCGCATATGAAACTCCAACCGTTCTTCTGTTCTTCAGAGTATTTTTTGCCTCAGCTTTTTCCCTCATACTATTTTGGAATAAGATAGAATTGAGAATTTCGAAAAAAACCGCTTTGAAGGTCTTTGTATTGTCACTTTTTAATGTCATCCTTTTCATGGAACTATGGTTTTATTCTGAAAACTTTATGTCTGCTCCTTTAACCTCCGTGATAATTTACACCTATCCCATAATTTCGACGATTTTGTCCATATCGTTCCTTCAGGAAAAGGTAAGATCGAGCATAATAATTGGAATAGTTATGGGATTCGCCGGTATGATAATAGTATTTTCATACCACTTTGGAGTAAATTCCATTTACGGTCCGGTTCTTGCTATGCTAGGTGCAGTTTCATGGAGCGTGGGCACTGTATTTTTCAAAAAATTCATAACGTTTGAAAACAAAGAGACGGTAAATCTTTATCAGTTTGTCTTTGCTTTGCCCATTACGCTCGTAATCGCAGTGTTATCCGGGGAAGCGGGGGAAATTGCAAGACCATCATTATATTCACTTTTTCTTGCAGCAATGATAGGTATTCCAGGAACAGCCTTTGCCTATTATGCTTTCCTCCATCTTAACAGAGATTATTCTGTGGCCAGAATATCATCGCTTTTATTTGTCGTGCCTGCAGTATCTGTATTGTTCAGTTTCTTAATGCTAAATCAATTGTTGAATTTGGTTGAAATTGCAGGTTTGATCCTGATTTCCATAGGAACATTTTTCTCTTCCGGGATAGTAAGTAAGGGGTTGAAAAGCAGTGTATAGTGATCTGGAAAGCATGAACAGAATCATTAGGAGCTGTTCAAATTGTGCTCTTTATGAACATCGAAAAAATGCAGTTTGTGGTAATGGATCAATATCTCCTGAAATATTTCTTATTGGGGAAGCACCTGGGAAGATTGAGGACGAAAGTAGTATTCCCTTTAGTGGAAGAAGTGGGAATTTACTAAGAAAATCGCTAGATTCAACAGGTATTTCAGAACACCGCATATACATTACCAATTCAGTTAAGTGCAGACCTCCTAACAATGAGAAACCAAAAATGGAATACTTGAAAATCTGTAATGAATACCTTAAATCTGAAATAGAACTTTTAAAACCCAAAGTAATAATTCCTCTTGGTAACACATCTTTAACGGCCCTTACCCTTATAACTAAAGTAAAGTACAGAAATATTTCAAAGATCGTAGGAGAAAAGTTTCAATGGAATGGAATTTTAATTTTTCCACAGTTTCATCCGGCCGCGGTTCTTCGTGATATGAAAAGACTTGAGAAGTTCGATAAAGTTTTTTTAGAAGTTACAAAAATATTAAAAAATTAGGGAAAATTAAAAAAAAAAGGGTAAAAATTAAAAATTTTGGATTACGGTTTCTTTCTGAAAAACAGCATTCCAACTCCACCGCCCACTACCAATCCTCCAACAAGACCTCCTGCAAGGAGTTCATATGCGAAGGTATTGCTTTGTGATGGTACTGATGTGTAAGTAACAGTAAGTTGCATGTTGCCACTAACTATTATTGTACCGGACACGCTTGATGAAGTATATCCCGACACATTACCAACACTAAAGCTATATGTTCCTGGAGCCAGAGAAATAGGCTGAGATGCGTTTGTTGTTGTGTATTGATGACCTGCTACCGTCACTGACCATGAAGTCCCATGACTTAATCCAGTTTCTGTGAAAGTCAGAGTATATTTTGTAACTACCGGAGTAAACGTTATGGCCACTGTTGTGTTTTGCTTAACGGTAATGGTGTTTGAAGTGATGGACGCAGTGTAACCAGAAACTGCTGGTACCATATATGTATAACTCCCTGGAAGGAAACCATACGATAGTGCTGACACGTTTCCGCTCAAAGCCATTCCGTTAACGTCTACTGACCATGTTGTTCCAGCTGCAAGACCTGTCTCTGTGAAAGTCAGATGAACATATAATGACGGTGCATTAACTACAGTTGAGCTGCTAGGATTTACTACATTTGCTCCACTGACAAATGTTTGCTGATCAAATGCATTCACCTGTAGGTAAGAGTAGTCAAATCCTCCAGCAGGAACATCCATAAATGTAACTGAAGTTACGCCCGCTCCTCCCATTACCAATCCATCAAATGATGCTAATAAGGCTAATGCGCCAGAACTTGTGGCAAAGGTTACGTTTGATCCACCTATTAGATGTACTGGAGAATTGTCCTGACCAGTAGTTATCATACCATAATTATTGTATGCCCCTGTTTGATTGTAATTCCACCAGTAGTTTCCAATATCAGACTTATATAGTGTGAAACTTCCGAGTGGCCCGGTGAGATTCCAGTTGTTCATGTTATTTGTAACCAAGGTTGTGGTATTGAATGAGTCGTTTGAGTACGGTATCAATGGTTGGTCACCACAATAGACATTGTAATCAAAGCTTTCCACTGGTATTTGAGTGCCGAAGGCATTCCTGTACACCTTGTCATAGCTGCTGAAGAGCTGAATACCAAATTGCTGAGCGCCGAAATTAAATGATGTTCCAAGAGCTGCTGGAGCACATGCTGATAGACCGTTTACAAACGATAGCCCCGCGAATTCATTATCATATATGGTGATATTTGCGTGGACACTTGATGGGTTGTATACCATAATTGACGACCCCCATGAAACAAAGCTGTTGTTATATATCTGTACGTTTGTGGAGTTCCATATTTCGAATGATCCATCATAGAAATAGGGGTATAACTCGGAACTAAACCAAACGCCAACATTTTGTGAATTGGTTACACTTACATTTGAAGAATTGTATATCTGCAACTGCATCTGGTTATTAAGTGGTTGAGTGAATCCATAGTTCTGATCAAAGAAATTGATTACCAGAGCGCTAAATCCAGTGTATGTAATTGGCATGTTCGTGCCATTTACTATCACGTGATCTGAAGTGTTCATTATCAATACACCTGGGAATGTTGGAAACTCATAGTCATTTAGAGCACCAAACAATGGGTTTATAGCCTGACTCGTTGCGTTAATGACGTAAGGATTATTTGCTGTTCCAGCTCCTTTTACTGCCATGGAGGCGAGTTCACTGTTACTCGTTACCATTATTGGTGTGTATACTCCCATGGCTTTCATTGAGGTCATTTGGGTGGTTAAATCCAGTGTTGAACCAAGAACCTGACCGTAGATTGGAAGTTTATAGTTCTGAAGTGCATCATATAAATATGTCGCAGACGGCAGATAGAATGTTGAAGTTGCCTTTGTAAGAGGAGCCCACGCATATACTCCCTGATTTATCATAGTTAGATTGTTGTTTAAGAACATGTATGCCTCTCCAGGGGTAGACGTTATTGTTTTCTTGGACCAGCTGTATGTATTATTCCATAGACCGTAAACCAGACCTGGGCCTGAACTCAGATATGCTGTTGATCCACTGCTATGGACATCTACTCCAACTGATGTTTCTCCTGTTTCTGAACCAATGTCATATGCTGCTCTGACATTGCGGAATCCTTTGTTACCAGTTGAATTGTTATAATACATAAGATTCATTGTTCCATTTATTCCGTTTACAACAGCAGTGCTTCCTCCTCCTGGACCGCCGATCATAATTTCAGAATCATATGGTATGAATCCTGTTGGTGTCAGGTTTGTCCCACTAACCAGATAGGTTGGATGAGGCGCCCTATATGAAGATGGCTGACCGTAGGTTGAATTAAATATGACTTCATCATAGTTTCCAGAAACTTGACCCTTTGAAGCACCGGATGTTTGATTTATGTATCCACTTACAATTGTATAGTTGTACCAAACAACGCTGTTTCCGCTTGCAGTAACTGATGTATTAAGATAGAGATCCACTGTAAAGGGATATGTCATATTGAATGATTTAGAGTACCCATAGTGGTAACCCCCGCCTGTGGCTCCATGTCCAATTGCCTGTGCGCTGGAATAATTGATTGCGTTGGTGGTAAGATATGTTGCTGGACTTGAGAAGTTCCATACGTTGTCCTCGAATGTCAAACTATGCGTTCTTGATGAATATAACACAACGTTTTGTGTCCACATCTGACTCGCTGTTCCAAACAAACCAACGTTATCCAGAACTGCGTTCAGTTGGAATGTAACTGTGTGTGCATCATTTGCGGCCAGATAGAAATTGTTTAACTGGTTAATGCTGAGCACTGCCTCAAAACTCTGTGTTGTGTAATTATAAGTAACAATTTTTCCACTCTGGTTCATTAATCCATAATCTCCAACTCCCATCGGAGCAGGTGAGATAGAATAACCAGGAGTGATATGCCCTCCTACTATTTTACTTTGGGAAAAGTAGTTTGGTATAAACACATTCGATAAAGCTATACCATGTGCTTTTGAGTATTGCAAGACATCATTATACATCTGCATTCTCTGGGAAAGAGAAGGAGCCGATGTAAGTGAAGAACTCTTCAGACTACTCGCCTGGTTCTGGCTTACCGCATTATTTGCACTATTCACTATACTTTGTGATGATGCTACGTTACCCAAGTGAGCAGAATTTGGTTGTGATAAAACCAAAATTGCGCCACCAGAAATAACCATGAACATTGCCACCACAATAACTAAAATCCTCTTATTGTCCATTGTTAATCTCGTATAAATGAAGATATATTATTTAATCTTTCACATTTTAAGAGCCATTATAATTACTGATGTAATAATAATTAATTTATACTGAAATAAGAAGTAAAAATTAAATGTAATTGAAAGGAACATATATGAGATATGATATCACTAAACATTCCATAATTGATAAAAAGAGTTAAAAACGAAGTTAAACAAATACAAATAAACTATAGTTTGCTGAGCTCATTTATATATTTAAAAGTGAGCCAAATATAATTTTTTTACTGTGAATCGATTAATTTCTAAAAGTTCAGATAAATCTTCACAGTTCTTAATATTCTATGGATAAAATGTTTGATAGTTTGGAGGTTCAGTCATTATCCTGATGTCATGTGGATGATTTTCTCTCAAACCATTGGCCGTAACCCTTATGAATTTTGTTCCGTTTTTCAATTCCTGAATGTCCCTTGAACCAGAATAACCCATACCTGATTTCAGACCGCCCATAAGCTGGAATAAAACTTCTTCAACTTTTCCCCGGTACGGTACAGCCCCTTCCACACCTTCAGCCACAAACTTAGACCCGGAAAATTTACCATATCTGTCTGAACCTTTCTGCATTGCACCGATTGAGCCCATTCCCCTGTATGATTTGTATTTTCTTCCATTGATGATTATCTCATTCCCAGGGCTTTCTTCTGTTCCTGCAAGCAACGAACCTAGCATTACCGTATCTGCTCCTGCCGCTATTGCTTTTACGATATCACCTGAAAAGCGAATGCCCCCGTCGGCTATAACTGGTATATTGCTTTTAACAGCAACAGAGGCTACGCTTGCAATTGCAGATATTTGCGGAACGCCAATTCCTGCCACAACCCTTGTGGTGCAAATTGAACCGGGTCCAATTCCCACCCTTAGACCATCAATATCAAGAGATATTAGATCCTCGGCTGCCTCGCCTGTTGCTATGTTTCCTGCCACTATATCAACGGAAATAACCTTCCTCAATTTCTTGATACTTTCAATAACGTTTGAATTGTGCGCATGCGCGGTGTCCACGACAATCACATCTGCTCCTTCCTTTTCAAGCATAATTGCTCGATCTATATCAAAAGGTCCGACGGAAGCACCAACCATAAGCTGTCCTTCTTCATCTCTTGTAGCCTCGGGAAACTTGTGTCTGGTTGTTATATCCTTGGACGTTATAAGACCGACGACCTTTTTCTTATCGTCCACGAGTGGTAATTTTTCTATCCTGTTTTTGTATAATATCTCCCTTGCTTCCTCCAGTGTGATATTATCGCTTGCATATATGACATCTTTAACCATCACATCGCTAACTGTATTCATTGCCTTGGTTGCAAATTCCAGATCCCTTTTCGTAACAATACCTACTATTTTTTCGCCTGATACAACAGGAAGTCCGTTGATCTTCTTGGTCTCCATAATATTTCTGACTACCTCGATGGGCGTCGAAGGATCAACTGTGTGAACATTCCTGATTATTATTGATTCCTCTCTCTTGACCTTCCTGACCAGGCTGGCCTGTTCATTTCTTGATATGTTGCGGTGTATTATTCCGATTCCGCCAAATCTTGACATGGCTACGGCCATTTCAGCTTCCGTTACAGTGTCCATGGGGGCACTTGAAACAGGGGTATTCAAACTGATATGCCTTGAAAATTTAGATTTAATGTTAGACTCCTTTGGTTCAATGCTTGATCTTGAAGGAATGACCAGAACATCATCAAAAGTTAATCCTTCTATCATATTTTCTATTTTCTTTGTATACATGGGAAATATAGTTAAAATTCGTATTTGAATTTATCTAAAATTTATTTTTTGAGAGTCAGGTATGCGTAATCGATGCTTCTTCTTATCACATCATCAAAATGATAACCTATAGCCCGGTAATAGCTGGATAACAACTCCTTTGAAAATCCTGCATTTTCTCCATCCCTTATGGAGTTTTGAATGAAGTTTTTTGAATTTAAGGTGGCTTTGTTTATTTCTCCAATTCTTTCATCGCTTAACTGATCCTTTGAGACCATTACTGCATAGACCGGATAGTATGAAGTTAAGAGAGAATAATGGAGACCAACATCTATCAATATGCGATAATTTTGTGAATATGCTCTCAAAGCTTCGTCTCCAATGACAAGAGCAAATTGCTCTTCTTCAAGGAGTTCTTTTGCCGTCGAATATGGCATTTTTATTGTTTCAGCCTTAGGAAACTCCACTTTCAGTATCTGTTCAAGATAAAACGAGGTGGTCTCTGTCTGGGCAGTAATAGCGATTCTTGCCCCATGATACAGATTTTCACCCTTCGAAATAACTATTGTTGAAATTGTTCTGGATCGACTATGAATGTTTGGCCCCTGAATCAGTTTCAACGAATCCATATTCCTGAAATAATCCAAAAGTGAAACCATCCCGCATTCAGCCTCTCCCTCCTTGACCAGTTTTAAATTTTCCTGTGGAGAATTTATCCCAATTTCATCAATTTCCCTCATTGCATAATGGAGAGGGTAGCTATGTACAAGATTGATGAGAGAAATCATTAATTATCAAACTTCCCAATTATGTTGTAAAAGGTATCTCTTCTGGCGGGAACTTTCCCAATGCTCTCTACCATATTATTGAGTTCCTCAATTGTTGTGTGTTCTGTCCTGTCAGTTGCCCCAAATATTTTCTCACTGACTGCAGTTCCCACAAGATCACTTCCTCCACCATTTAAGGCCATCTGAGCAATTCCTTTTCCAACTGATACCCAATAAACACTTATGTTTTTAATGTCCTGCCCCATAATTAATCTGGCCATTGCAACCACCTTAAGGTCTTTCTCCCCCGATGAAGCAAACCTGACTTTTCCCATTTTCTGTAATGGCGTGTTTTCAATGCTGAATTTCAATGGTATAAAAGATAGAAATCCAGGAACTTCCCTTTCATTCTCCCTCAATCTGATTAGATGATCTATGATGTTATCCCAGTTTTCCACATGACCATAGGTCATAGTCGAATTCCCTTTTATTCCCATGGAATGGATTATTTTAGCATCCTTCAACCAGTCTTCTCCCGAAATTTTTTCAGGAGTTGCTATCTGTTTCCTTACCTCCTGATCAAAGATTTCCGCACCGCCTCCAGTATGAGCATCCATTCCTGAAGCATGGAATCTCTCTATGACCTCCTTAATTGAGTTTCCTGTTGTTCGCGCAATAAAATCTATTTCAGGAATGGTAAGTGCCTTCAGTGTTACTCCCGGTAAAGTCTCCTTTACAGTTTTGAAAATATTTTCATAGTATTCAAGGGGCAAATAAGGATTGAAACCTCCTACAATATGAATTTCTGTTGGATTTATTTCTCTTGCCTTTGCCAGTTCAGCTTTCACATCATCTACGGTCAGCTCATAACCCTTACTTGATTTTCCTCTGATCTTTGCAGGAACATAGAATGCGCAGATCGGGCAGCTTGCGGCACAGTAATTGCTATAATTTATGTTATATGAAACTGCGTATGTAACTGTGTCTCCTACCTGGGTTCCCGTTAATTGATTTGCAAGATGCATAATTTCGTGTATCTTCATTTCATTCAGAATTTCCCTGGCTTCATTGAATTCCAGTCTATGGCCTGAAGAAATTATATCAAACCAATAAGAATATTCATAAGATTCCACATTCATTTATACTTAATTCTTGATTTATAGTTAATGATTACTAAAAATTAAATTTACATTTTTTAAAAGCTATGTCCAGTAATATCTGCTCCATATGCCATTGAATCTTATTGTCTAAAAACTTTCAAGAAAGTGTTATTACAGCATTAAACATATATGGAATTATGAGACAATATGAGGGTATACTTTCCGATATAGCCAGGAAGGTAAACCAGGGGATTTCCCCCTCTTTTGACGAAATTGTATATATGTACGATTCTGCTCCAATCAGTGATTTGGGAAGCCTGGCAAGATCCATAGCAGATGACTTAACCGGTAAACAGGTAAGCTTTGTTTCCAATATGATCATGAATTATACCAATATATGTAATGTGAGGTGCAAGTTCTGTGCATTTTACAGGACCGGAAACGAAGATGATGCCTATACTTTAAGCGTAGATCAGGTTCTTGACCGGGTAAGACATTTCTATAATACATATGGTATAAAGCAGTTGCTCATTCAGGGTGGTGTTAACTCTGAACTCCCTCTTGATTATTATATCACCCTATTTAACACACTTCACAAAGAATTTCCTGACCTTGGGATTCATGGACTTTCAACGTCTGAATTATCATTCATTTCCAGAAAAGAGAAAATAAGTATTCCAGAGTTGTTGACAAAACTGAGGAGTGCGGGCCTGGAAACAATCCCCGGAGCCGGCGCAGAGATTTTTTCTGATGAGGTCAGAAAAATACTCAGAAGGCCTGTGGGAAGTGGCAAGGAATGGTTATCAATAATGGAGGAGGCTCATAAACTGGGGATCAGGACGAGCGCTACGATGATGTTCGGACATGTTGAAGAAAGCCGCCATAAGGCTGAACATTTACTCTCATTACTGGATCTACAGAAGAAATATCACGGCTTTATGTCGTTTACACCATGGAACTTTGAGCCAGGAAATACACAACTTGAAAAGGAGAATTTAGTCAAGTATAGAGCTGGTGGGGAGGAGGTACTGAGAAATATTGCCATTGCAAGGATAGTGTTCAATAAGCATTTACCCATAATTCAGTCTTCATGGCTGACCAATGGTGTGCAGATGGGCCAGATGGCAATTATGTATGGAGCAAATGACTGGGGCGGAACCATTTACGACGAGAAAGTTATTCCTGCAACTGGAAAAATGGTGGGGAATCTCAGAAAGGAAATAATCATAGAGAGCGTTAAGCAAATCGGTATGATCCCCGTGGAGAGAGATAATATGTACCGGGCAATCAGGAATTACAACTGATGAATGAAAATAACCTTCATAACATAATAAAGAATTCCCCTGAGGATTTCATTGTGGATGAAATTCCCATAGATTTTCAAAGAAAACCAGATGGAAAATACACCATAATTAAGATAAGGCTGACTAACTGGGATACAAACAGGTTTGTTTCAGTACTTGCAAGATCAATGAGAATAAGCAGAAAGAGAATAACCTTTGCCGGAACTAAGGATAAAAAAGGTATAACCACACAATATTTTTGCATCAATGGTACATATTCAAACGAACTGGAGACGCTAAATGACTGTGAAGTTTTAGAGGTTTTTAGAACCGATACAATGCTCAGAATGGGCAACCTCAAAGGAAATAAATTTTCAATTCGTCTAAACCTGGAACATGTTGAAGATGAGGATTTTATAAACACAAACCAATTTATAGTTGCTGGAGGAGGATACTGGAATCTTTATGGAGAACAGCGTTTTGGAACTAACCGGAGCAACACTCATAAGATCGGGGAGCAACTTATCAGAGGAAATTTTGAGGCAGCAGCGAAGCTATACCTTTATGATCCGGAATTTGACACTGATGGGTATAGACTTGATCTTTCCAGAGACTGGAACTTTAAGGCGGCACTGGATAATTATCCGGAATATCTTGGATTTGAAAGGGCAATCCTCTCTCATCTGGCTTCAGGCGGAAATTATGAGGAATCGCTTGATGTTCTTCCAAAGACCCTTGAAATAATGTTTGTGCATGCATTTCAGTCGATGCTATTTAACAGAATGTTGAAAATGAGGGGGGAATATTCAGATTCGCCAAATAAAATATTTATTGGTGACTTTGTCCAGCAAACAGATGATTATTTCAATGTTGTGGGAGAACTCATTGAAGTTACAGCATTCAATCATAATAAAATTTCAAAGTTGTCTGAAGAAAACAGAGTAACCGCGGTTATGCCTCTTGCTGGTTATGAAACTAAAATTCAGAGTGGAATTCCGGGGGAAATAGTAGAGAAAACCCTGGAAGAATTCAATGTTACGAGAGAAATGTTCAAAATACACAAGAATGAAAAACTCTCGTCTTCAGGGAATTATAGGAGTATTAGATTTCTTCCAAACGATTTTTTATGTAAAGATAAATGGCTAAACTTTTCTCTCGGAAAGGGAATATATGCAACATCGCTAATTGGCCAAATTATTGAGCGTCTAAAAAAGAGATAATTTATTGGGCCTAAATTAAGCCCACTTTCTGGAGTTCTTTCTTGACTTTTATTACTGCCTGCTCAATTTCGCTTTCTTCCTTTGCTCCAGTGCATACCACTTTACCTGATCCGAAGAGAAGCAAAACGACTTTCGGTTCTTCCACTCTGTATACTAAACCTGGGAATTGTTCGGGCTCGTATTCAACGTTTTCAAGACCAAGAGACATTGCAATATCTGTAAGGTTAAGATCGGCTTCGAGATCATATACTGCTACAATGTTTTGAACCACAATATCCGGGTTATCGTATACTTCTATTCCGGCTTTTTTTAGCCTTCCTATAATGGTCTGAATGGTTAGCTTTACATTAGCAAGGTTCTTTGCACCAGTACAGTTGACTTTTCCACTTCTGAATATCAATACTGCCGTTTTGGGCTCCGTTAACCTGTATATAAGACCCGGAAACTGTTCAGGTTCATACTCTGAACCTTCCAGTGCCATTGCTATCTGGCTAAGATCCAGATGTTCGGCAAGTGATGTCGATGCCACAATGTTTTCAATATTGATTTTTTCTCTCTCACTCATATAAATCTGTCTGTTATTTATATACAGTATATAAACCCATTATAATTGATTAAAAGATATAATAATGGAACTTTTTCCCATCACATATTCAAAGAAGCTCTTGCCTCTTCTGACATCCTGCTTGGATTCCATGGTGGCTCCCATACAAGTTCCACGTCAGCCATTTCCACGCCAGGAATATTCTCCACAACTTTCTGAACCTCCGCAAGAATCCATGGCGTTACCGGGCATGTTGGAGCCGTCATTGTCATTTTTAAAAGTACCTTATCATTGTTAATATCAACTTCGTAAATTAGCCCCAGATTAACTATGTCCATACCTATTTCCGGGTCTTCAACAACCTTAAGTTCTTCCAGGATTTCTTCTTTTGTTACCATATTTGTTCACCATATGATTTCAATTAAAAATATTAATGCTTATTATCTGCAGGAGTGACAAACACGAATACTTTTTGAATTTCTTACTTATTCCAAATTGAGCATCTGATTTTTCAATTCAGTTTGTGACATGTTTTTAAAAGAGAGTATGCACGCATCGATTGAATCTTTTAAACAATTGCCAATCCATTGCTTTTCTGATATGTATCTGTCTATCAACGAAATGTCAAATATATTGATTCCCGCAAAATCCCTCAGAGATAAATCAGTTTCTGATGATTGACTCTCACCAAAATGTATTCTTCCCATCTTATCCACTATTGCAACACCCATGGATATCATTAGCAGACCCTTAGAGGTTATGAGCTTGAGCCCTGGAGATATGCCGATTGAAAAGTCATCATCTTCAAGTAGTTCAGTGGCTTCAATTGTAGCAATATTATAATTATCAGGGAAAAGTTCCAGCGAATAATTTTCTTTACCGATCTTTCTGAAACGGATGATGATTTCACCAAAGGTGTTTTTGAGGTATTCTTCAGTTCTTTGAATATAAGGTTCCCATATTGCATTTAGAGAAAATGTAATTTTCCTGTTTAGCGAACCATGTTCATCTATCTCTCCTTTTATTATTCTCCTGGAACTTATTGGAAGCAGGTCCTTTGCCAGCATGAGTGGAACTGTTACAATAGTAAGTGGTTTTAGCCCATTCTTTTCTCTTTTTGTATTTATTCTTTTTGCGGTACCTTCAGTTTCCTCTGATACAACAATGTGTGTATAACTTTCCTCGGTTGCCGAATCTCCCTCCGTTGATATGAGAGGTCTTATGGTAAAATCTGAACCTTTTTGCTTTAAATATTCCTCAATAACTGTCTTTCTCTTCTCGTAAGATACGAGCTCATAGGGTTTGCTCTTGCTTATAAAAGAAGTGTCTGTAAGGCCAACGATTATTGGCATTCCTAACCCTATGGCTGCATCCAGAAGTGCCTTATGACCGTCGTGTAAAATTGTAAAGGTTCCAGCCACTATTACTTTCATGCTTCACTTTTTTACGAATGTTTTCCTCAATCTTCTTATTCCCTCGGCAAGCTGTTCATCGTCTCCGTATGTGAAATTCAGCCTCATGCTTCTTTTCTGGGCACCTTTGGTGGTGAAGGCCTGTCCGCTGATATAAGCAACTCCGTTTTTTATTGCCTCTCCAATCATCTGTTTTGTGTCAACGTTCTGTGCAACCGTTAGCCATACGAACATACCTCCTTCAGGTTTTGACCATACCGACCCATCGTTGAATTCATTTTCCAGTTCGTTTACCATTATATCTCTTTTTTTTCTATACATATCGATGTTGAGCGCTACCTGTTTATAGATTGCACCGCGTTTGATATATTCATAGGCAACATATTGAGAGAATGTGTTCGTGGCAAGATCGAGAGCCTGTTTTATGAGGTTGAACTTTGCAATGACCTCAGTTGGCGCTATGGTATATCCAAGTCTTAAACCTGGTGTCATCACCTTTGAAAATGTTCCCAGATAAAGAACATCTTCCCCTCCCTTAAGGCTTCTCATAGCGGAGACATTATTTCCATAATACCTCAGTTCTCCATATGGATTGTCTTCTATGAGGGGAATATCATAACTCCTGGATATTTCTATTAGATGTTTTCTTCTCTCCAGAGGCATTGTATACCCCGTTGGATTCTGAAAAGTTGGTATGGTATATATGAAGGAAGGTTTCCTCCCATCTTTCATAAGCTGTTTGATCTTATCCTCCAGAAGGTCAGTCCTCATCCCCATTGAATCCATTTCTATGCCTTCCATCTTAAGATTATTTGCACTGAATGCAGAGATTGCACCTACATAAGTGGGTTCTTCTGTTATTATTGTGTCCCCGGGGTTAGCCAGTACTTTCCCAAGTTCATATAACCCCTGCTGGGAGCCTGAATTCAATATGACATTCTCAGGAGCGCACTTTATTCCCTGAGTTTTGTCAAGATATCCCGGGATAACGTCCAGCGTTTCCTGAACACCAAGTGTGTTTGCATATTGAAAAACCTGAGCCGACCTTGTTTCTATAAGGTCATTCATGATACTTTTCAATACTTCTGAAGGAAATGTTTTCGGATTTGGCATACCTCCTCCAAGTGATATCAGACCCTTTGTGGAAGCCATTTTTAAGAGCTCGCGGATTTCGGATGGTTTCATTCCGTCAAGAAAATACGAGAATTTGTAATTCATTCTCTCACCTATGCACATTTCTAAGAGAAATATAAAAGTGCTTGAACTCATCAATAGAAAACACTTATAATGTTGCTGAAATTTGAGCGGGATGATATCCACTAGACTGACATGGAAAGTCAGCGTGATCGGCGAACCGGGCTCTGGAAAGAGTTCACTTATTTCAAGAATGGCTTACGACAGCGATTCTGTATCAGGTTCTTTACGAGGTTTGATTAGAAAAAAAATGAATGTAGTTTATGAGGGACAAACACGAAATGTTGAGTTTCTCTTTCAGGAAATAGACGGTTTTGCAGGTGCTGATAACCTTTTATCCAGTTCAAACGGAGTAATTATTGTTGTAGATATCACAAATCCCGTTGATTTAAAAGCCCTCATGAAGTTTATGGACTTCATTTCAAATTTCGGAAAAAATCCATTAATATTCATTGCTGGATCTAAGATTGACCGGAGATATGAAGCCAAGATCTGGGAGGAAGATCTTGAACCGCTTAAGAAAAATCAGACTACGAAATTATATATGGTTTCATCAAGGCAGTCCGAAACCGTAAAGAGTATGTTAAACGACATAGCTGTAAGCCTGTTGAAAAGAACACTGGAAAGGAAATGAGTTGAGTGGGAAGGCAATCTGTGGAAATTTAGTATTCAACATAACCGGAAACAGAAGTGCAGCCCATATTTTCAACAAATATTCCACCGGTGCATTAAAGGGAGATATTCTAATTCTGGAACCTCTTGAAGTTATCTTTTTAGTCTGGAAGAGAAGAATAAGAGCAGAAAATCCTGTATTCAATGAAGGTTCATCCCTGGTGAAAGCGATTCTGCAGGAGGATGAAATCCCTTTATGGAATGCGTATAGAGAACTGAGGATCGCGGGTTACAGAGTAAAGAGAAATGGAATGGATTTAAGAATAAGAGAAAAAATTTCTTCTGCGCCCATATTTACAGTAAAGACAATAAGGGAGAATTTCCAGCTCACCTTTGCAGATCTATACAGCTGGATAGAAAACATAGTTGCTGCAGTTGATGATGATGGCGGCGTTACATTCTATAAGTTGTCCGAGATCGATATGGTAGGAAGTTCGTCATTTCAGGAAATCGTTGAAAAGCCTGTTCCTGTGGGAAAACGATCAGTGGTATCTGACGGCTCAATCCCGGAATGGCTGGGTGATACCACAACAGAAAATTTTACTATTTTATCTGAACTTGAGACAAGATACATTAATGGTTATCCTCCTGAGAATCCCGTTGAAATGGTCTATCACGATCTATTCAATAAGAAAACAATCATCAGAACAGGATTCAAATACGGATGTAATTTTAGAATATATCTGAATGAATTATCATCACATGCAGAAGCACTTGTTCATGTATTTGACAGAGAAGAAGGATGGTACGCCATTTCCAGAGCCGTAAGAGTAGCTGGAGGGGTTAAAAAGAAAATGATTTTTGCTGGAATTCTTGACTCACAAATAAAATATGTTGAAATAAAAAGGATGAAATCTTTCGTTGAAGATGAAAATAATGAAGATGAATCAGATCTGTGATTCAAAGTCTTCCACTGAGAATTTGTATTCAGTGTAGTCTTTAATTTCTCCTTTTTTCAGCAGTATCTCCCTTGCGAGCAACCAGTATACAAGGGCCAGTGATCTTCTCCCCTTATTGTTGCTTGGAATGACGATATCAACGAAATCGGTAGTGTTGTTTGCATCGCAGAAGGCTATAACCGGTGCGCCCACGTTTCGTGCTTCTTTCATTACCTGAGTATCTGCCAGTGGATCAGTTACAATGATTGCCTTAGCTTCGGTATAAGTCTCCAAATTTGGATTTGTAAGTGTTCCGGGAATAAATCTTCCAATGATTGATCTTGCCCCTGTTACTTCTGAAAATTTTGTTACAGGTCTGAACGCATACTGTCTCTGCGCAACAACAAGAATTTCACCAGGATTAATGCGTGAAAGCATCTTTCCCGCAACCTTGATCATTTTGTCAGTATATTTTAGATCGAGGATATATAATCCATCGTTTCTTATTTTGAAAATATACTTTAGCATATCCTTTGTCTTTAGCTGTGTTCCTATCTGTACACCAGATTTCTGATACTCTTCTTCTGAGATCAATAATTCCTCTTCCATTGTTACCAACTCTTATGAACTTAAGATTCGCTGTAATCGATTCTGCATATTTATTGATTTATGTTTTCATATTTTGTTACATGAAAAACTTTCAGTTAATCTCACAGTATATTCATTCCCATTTTATTAAGATGACTCAGAGATCTATTCCCATTCTATTGTTCCGGGCGGTTTGTGCGTTATATCGTACGAAACTCTGTTTATCTCAGGAAATCCATTTGTGATCTCTATTGACATTTCTTCAAGAATATTCCAGTCAAGCTGTGAAAATGTGGCTGTCATCGCGTCAAGAGAATCCACACATCGGATAACCACACTATATCCATAACTTCTCTTATCTCCATGAACCCCAGTTGTTTTAACTGGGAGTAGGACGGCAAAGTACTGCCATGGTCTGTTGTTTCCTGAAGTTCTCTTTTCTATGGTATCTTCCACTATTTGAGTGACTCCTTTCAATAATGACAGTTTCTCTTCCGTAATTTCCCCTATAATTCTTACCCCAAGTCCAGGACCTGGAAAAGGTTGCAGATCATCTTTTAATCCCAGTTCCCTGCTTAACTCTCTTACGTCATCCTTGTATAGATCCCGAAGTGGCTCTACGAGTTTGAGATTCATTTTTGAAGGTAGTCCTCCCACGTTATGATGAGTTTTTATTGTTTCCCTTCTGGAACCTCCGCTTTCAATCCAGTCAGGTGCAATTGTACCCTGAAGAAGATATTCCGCCCCGTATCTTTTGGCTTCATCTTCAAAGACTTCGATAAACGTCTTTCCAATTATCTTCCTCTTTTCCTCTGGATCAATTATTCCTTTCAGATTGTGAAGGAATTTCTGCTTTGCATCAATAATTTTTCCGTTTATATTGAATTTCTCAAATATTGCTCTGACTCTTTCCGGCTCACCAGTTCTGACAAGGCCTGTATCAACAAAAACTGATAAAACCTGGTCATGAACCGCCTTGCTGCAAATTACAGCAAGGAGAGTACTGTCGGTACCTCCAGAGCATGCAAGAATTCCTTTTCCCTTCAGATTATTGTGAATAAAAGAAATTATTTGTTTTAATTCCTGAGATTCTGTCAAAATTTTTACCCATCAGGTCTTCATTATTGCGCCCAGGAATATAAGGAGCCCTATTACTATTCCTATAATTGCCGCCACAACATAATAGATTATTCCAACTATTACCTCGTTGAAAAGGGTTACGCCTGTAAAGGTATACTCTCTTAAAACATAAATTGCCACTGCGACTATGACTGCCCCAACAATAAGACCTCCCCCCACCATTCTGCTCTTTCCGCTTCCAAAGTAAGCGGTCATAGCTCCAAGCACGAGGAGAGATAGAGCCAGCAGGGCCAGAATTACCAAAACAAATACATCCCAATTCCAAGGATTCCACGGATAACTAATCATATTTAATCACAACTTTACTCCTGTTAGCGTTTTAGTGTCTATTACACCATCTATTTTTCTTATTTTGTCAACAACAATTTTTCCAAGCTCACTGAAGTCGTTAACATCTATCTTCACTATAAGGTCATATTCTCCAAACAGGGGATGAATCTCGACGATATAGTTAACCTGAGATATCTTATTATAAACTTCATGTTCCTTACCTGGAACTGTGCTGACAAGTACAAAAGCTATAGACACTTAGACACCCTATAACGCAATGATTCTTATCATATAAATCTTTCATAAATTCAACATCTGGCTAATTCATCATCCCAATAGTATAGATTCATGACGTTCATTCGAGCATTATTGTGAAGTTTTCCCCCTGCCATTTTTTCTCATTTTCCCAGTATATTGTAAATATAAATGAGTTACTGCCTTTCTCGTTTGCTGTTTCAAAATCTGATAAAAACAGGTTCGAAGAAAATTGAGAAGCTTCAACGTCTCTCGCACTGGCCCACTGGTCAAATGTAAAATGTAGTTTGGCAGCTTCGCCCAGAACTATCCTTATTATATTGCCTTTTTTCACCCTTCTAATCTGGCCCCTTAGATTCCAATAATTTATGCATGATTCAGCCTTTGCCTCAACATACCTATTGTAAACAAAATCTAACTGGTCTGAGACCCTACCTTCCATTATGGAGTGACATAATTTGATGTATTCACCATGTGCCCATACCAGAGGCATTGCTGAACCTGAAGGTTTTCCATTGAAAAGCCCCCTTTCCGGGATATCGTCTGAGTCCCATATCTGTTCTGGGATTAACCCTCCCGCGCTTGTCATTTTCTCCATTGCTGAAAGAAGTTTTTGAGCCTCATCAAAATTTCCACTTGCAATTTCATAGTGGCCTCTTTCTCCAACCAGAAGCGGCCAACCCCTCCCAATACCTGTGCCATTAAATGCGCTTCCATCATGATGCTCTCCATACCCATCATGGTTGTAGCGATGCCATACGGGACCATTTCTTGTTTGAGTCAATAAAATATTATCGATAACTTTTATGGTGTTTAGAATTTTTACATCTTTCGCACTTCTGATTCCAAATCGTACCATGGCTGGCGCGTCCACACATATAAGATCAGCAGCAGTGAATTGCGATTGTTCTACTGGTCTGTTTTTAACGGAGACCGGTTCACTTCCATTAGATGAGTGTGTTGAATCTCTTTTTGTTATTCGCATATAATAACCTTCAACCGAGTTTTGTTTGGAAATGTTTGTATTCGTTACATATAGTGAGCCATCTATTCTGGAGTTGATATAATCAGCAAAACTTATAGCTAAATTTGCCTCTTCTTTCATTCCAAATGATTCAAATAGTTTTCCTGCGCATATCAGCCCTGTTATCTCAACCGATATTGTGAATGGGGTGATGCCCCCATCCTCTTCCCACCTGTCCTGATCAGTTGCAGGACCGTTCAGGATTATATAATTAACTGCTTTTCTAAGCATTGTAATGAGTGCATCTGATTTTCCTATGATTCCCTGAGAGAATAATCGGTAGGATAGAATTATGGGAAATGCAGTTTCATCCATCTGTATTCCTGTCCAGTAGCTTTTTCCATCCAGCCATAAGTTCTGAAACCAGTGTCCATCGTTCTCCTGGGTTGCCATTAAAAATTTAAAAGCACTTAATGCGCCATCCTTATCCCCTGCAAGGAGAAGACTCTCTGCTGCCTCCACCATATCTCTGGGCCAGATAAGGTGGTATCCACCTATGTCATTATCCCCCTTCGTGTTTCCCCATGGTATTGACAGACTCGCAATAATGGCTCCTGGAAATTGACCTTTTGCCTGATGACATTTCAACACAATGATGCTTTTCCTGTACAATCTGAATTTTTTTGATAATTTCTCATCTATTTTCAGGCTCTCCATATAATCCCTCCATTGCTTCTTATATTTTTGAAGAATTAATTGGGAATCTGATTCCATGGAAACCAGAACTTTCAATGCAGCTTCTTCTGGAGATGTTCCATAACCGATATAGAAATCAAATTTACCATTCCGGGGTATTTCCAGTTCAGATGTTATTGCGAGATTTCCATTGTCGCACTCATTGAAATTAAATGTCATTTCACCATTTTTCTTGATGTCCTGCCATCCATCGTTAATTCCTGAATATCCACACGATATTTTTCTGCATTTTATATTGAAACAGGAAGCCATGAAGATGGAGTCTTTTCTTGCAAATACCATGGTATGCCCCTTGTAGTCTCCTACCCAAGCCGAATTTCCGTAACCTGAATTGTTGATGTGCGGTGCCAGAAGCGAATATACTTTCAGATTTAAGTTTTTAAGATTTTTAAACCTTACAGATTCTATGAAAACATCTGAATCCGGATCGGTGAAAACGATCTTTTCAATAGAATAATTTCCGGATTTGCATTTATTGGTTATTTTGAAAGCAGGGGTGTTCTCATCAATCATATCTGTCTCATGGAATGTATCTCGCCTCTCCTCTGAGAAGAAACCTTTGTCAGCTACCAGAAACTGATGGTCCCGTAAATTTGCCGTATCAATTCTTGGGTAGTAGATTTCATTGACAATTCCATGTGATATAGTAAACCATACCTTGCTGTGACCAGAAATGGCAGTGCCAACACCGTCCTTTGAACTGGATGTCCATCTTGGTTCAATCCCCGGCCCCCCATTGGCTTTTATTTTTTCCATATTAGATAATACACACTATCCTATTTTGATTAATGCCCATGATGACTGACCACTCTGAATATGGCATAAATGTATTTCAGGCTTCAATCAATTTACACGTCTGGCAAATGTTTTCCGAAGTGGGACCACCACATATGGAGCACTTTCCCACAGGCGATCCATGTTCATCACGAATTGCTGCTCTGAGTGCTTCCGAAAAATTGAGTATTGAAAATTTTGTCCCGGGAGAGACCGTTTCAAGTTCGTTGAGGATATCACGGAATCTGTTTCTCTGGGCAGCCTCAGAATATGGGCACCATCCTGCATCATGTGGAATTTCCCTTAGAATTGCATAGAGTTTGATCTCCTTTTCATATATCCTCCTCAAGGGCACTATTCGTGGAATCATTAAATTATCTATCTTCTTGTGCGGAGCCATTCTGAGTGTTCTTTCAAGATCTCCTCTGGCAACATTCATCAATACACTCTGTGAATAATCATCAAGATTCATGCCCAGGGCAACATAGTCGGCTTCAATATTCATGGAAGCTTCATTAATCAACTTCCTACGCATGGGACCGCACCTTGAGCAAGGCGTTCCTTCAATGCCATTCCTGACTATGCCATCCATTTCAAGACCAAATGATTCCTTAAATGACATTGTTCGATGGTTTATTGAAAGATTCCCGGAAAGTTCCATGGCAGATTTCAATCCCGCACTCCTGTATCCGTCTATTCCTTCGTCTATTGTAAATGATTCCAGTTCAACGTCATGCCTTTCTGATAATGTTTTATGAAGCAGATAAAGCAAAACAGAACTGTCTTTTCCACCTGAAATGGCAACAGCTATTCTGGTTTTTTCCCCATCGAATTTGATTTGCTCACGAAGCTCCTGCCGGAACCTCTTTTCCACAGACTGGAAAAAATGTTCTCTGCAGAGATCTGTTCCGTTATAATGTGCTTCAAATACAGCTTTCCCTGAGCAGAAACTGCACTGCATTATTATTCGTCCCCTACATAAAGGCTTATCTTTTCTATTGCTTCGTTTCTCTTTTCGCTTAGATCGGCGAGAAATTTCCTCATTCTTTCTGCTGCCTCAGATTTACATGGACCGCAAAGAAGAGTGCCCGCTTTGCAGGTTTCGTGTATCTCATTAAGATCTCTGTCATCCGGGGAAAGATGGAATGAATATAATTCAAATACGGGGCATTTATCTGGTTCTCCACCCTTTATTCTCTGCTCTTCCACTGTAGCTCTCCCGCCTGTTGTTGCAGATTTTATCTTTTTTACTGCGTCTTCAGGCTTATCGTTCAGTGATATGAGTGATTCTGGTTTTGATGAACTCATTTTACCTCCCTTTAAACCTGTCAATAACTTTTGATAAGTCGCAGATGGTGCAATGAATGCATGCTCATTATACTTTGATTCTATCAGGGCCAGTTCAAGATCCAGCTTTACGTTATTATCAATATCACCCATTGCAGAGATTAGCCTATAATTATCATTTCTGGATACTATCTTGAAATTAAGTTCAAGCAGTTTTTCATTGGCAATGTCCAACATTTTCTTCGAATCGTATTTACCTGAAATTGAGATTTTAACAGTTTCTCTCTCCCATGAAATGTTGAATACCCTGTGCCTGTTTGCAATATCCCTAGTAAGTCTCAAATGAGGATCCTGATCTGCTCCAACCGGAACTATGGTTGGTGATGGCCCACCCATTTCACGAGATTGCACATGTAGTATATCAGCCACCTGAACAAGCGGTGCATTTATATGGAGCATTGGGGAACTGTTTTCAAATCCGTATATTGCCTTCATCTCGCTGAAATTAACTTCGTTGGATAATATGAAAGCCAATCTTTGAACTCTTGACGAATCTGATTGAAAGTAGAATCTGCAGGGTTTAAGACCCATGGCGATATAGTTTACAAGATATTTGTTAATTGCAATATCTCTTGCTTTTTCCAGAGAGAGATTTCTTGTACCATATGATTCCAGATCTGCAACAGCTATGGTTATCTTTGCGCCCAGAGACTGATAGAACAATATCTGATCCATTACGCTCTTGTTTCCAAGGTGCATTTCTCCAGAAGGCATTAAACCTGTCATGGCGTTAAATCGAATATTATTCTTCAAGCAGTATTCAATATATTCAATACCACGCTGACCGAATATAATTCCGCGTCTGAATAGGTTGTTTTTAAAAATGCCCTTTGGAACATCACCTATTCCAAAGTCTTCTCTGAGCCTGTCGTAATCCGTTACCTGTCCTGAAGACCAGGGGTTTATCACCTCTCTTTATCTGTTCTAATCTTAAATTCTTTTAGATTGCTGAATTATGATTTTAAGAAATCTCTCCGGATCAAATGCAATTTTCCCTCACACAATGCCCATGGATTTCATGACTATGTGTGCTGCTGCAAGATCTTCAATACCTAAACCCATGGTTTTGAAGACAGATTTTTCAATTCTTTTGGAATATCTCTTCCCTGTTAAGAAGTCCTTAAGATTCATTATTGAAGGTAAGTCTTTGACCTCTGATATCTCTGCGGATTCCATCATTGCTTCTTCGTAATCCTCCACTATTATGATGTCTGAATCCGAAATAACATCTCTGGAAACCTCTCTCCTGCTCTTTACGTTTGAGCCAATTAGATTAACATGGTATAGATCACCCAGTTCCTTTCTCTGGAATATTGGTTCGGAAGATGTTGTAACTGTGGTTATTATTTCATAATTTTTTAACGCTTCAAGTGAGTCAAGGGGTTTTATCTTCACCCCTGTGACTTTATTCATTCTATCTGCAAAACTGACCGTCCTGTCATATGTTCTTGAAAATACACCTACTTCAGTTAGATCAAGGGCAATGCACATTGCGCTTATTTGAGCCTCAGCCTGGAATCCGGCTCCAATAAGCAGAAACGATTCTGCTCCTGAATGAAGCTCTTTGGTGAGCATCGCCGGAAGTGCACCTGTTCTTCTCTGTCCCAGTATATTTGATTCTATGCACGCGATTGGTTCATAGTTATTTATATTGAATATGAGAACCACGCCACGATAACCATTTTTTCCTCCCATGTATGCCTTCAAACCGGTCAGTCCATATTTTGAAATGTACGCAGGCATAGTGTTTAGCACATTGCCATCGAATTTGAGCCTTTCTCTTGGAAGATATCCTGCCCTGCCATAACCCGTTTCCATAAAAATATCCCTCATAGCCGGTATGAGCTTATCCATGGGGAGATTTTTTTCCACCTGCTCTTCTGTTATGTACATCATAGTATGGGATTGAATTTACAATATTTAAATTGTTTAGAGAAACGATTAATTTCATATCACCATAACCATGTGATAGCGGATGAATAAACCTGATAAACCTTCAATAGATGAAAAGAAATTAAGAGCCTATGTGGAGGTAAACCGATCTTATACCCTATACGAGAGAGGAGAAGATATTGAACTCCATTTTTCACCTGAATTTCCAGAGGCCATGAGCCATCTTCCAGGCGGTGAACCTGTCACGCATATAATGACTGGTAAACTGATTGACGGAAGAATATATTTTTTTAGATTTACCACAAAAAGTTCATTCGGGGAGACATACAGTGATCTCGAGGGTGCAGAAGACCCCATAATGGAATGGCTTAATTACGTATGATGCGCCCTTTTCTGTCCAATCCGTAAAACATGAGAGCAGGTGATCCAATTGAGTTCACACAAAAGACATTATCCGGAAATGCCTTTATCAGGAAAAAGTTGAGGCAATATCACTGAAACAATAATTTATAAAAGCCAGAGATATTGATCTGTAATCTACATGAAAGTATTCACGCTTCATAAAACGGATGCCATAGAAAATTCTCCTCTAACAATGGAAGATATTGAAATTCCAGAACCGGGACCCGATCAGGTACTTATTAAGGAAATTGCCTGTGGTGTTTGCGGATCAGAACTTAACATGATTCAGGGCGACTGGATACGCTTTGGTTCTCCTCCAATGTTACCCATTGTTCCTGGTCATGAAATAATTGGACGGGTTTTTGAATTTGGGGACAAAGTTGATGGAATAAGAAATGGACAGCTTGTTGGAATGCAATATCTGTGGAATTCATGTGGAATGTGCAATTTTTGTCTGAGCGGCAATGAAAATATGTGTTCAAAGGCTTCCGTTACAGGAGAAACTGTCAATGGTGGATATTCTCAATATATTCTTGGCAACCGGAAACATATATACCGAATAAATGAAGGCATAGACCCATTGAAATATGCTCCAATGATGGGTGCGGGTATTACAGCATATCGATCAGTAAAAAATCTGGGTCCAGTGGAAGGAAAAACTATAGCTATTATTGGCGCGGGTGGCATAGGAAAGATGGCAATCCAATTTTCAAAGCTATACGGTGCCAGAGTAATAGCTGTTTCAAGAAGCGAGATGAACAGAAATGTGTCTCTTGATCTCGGTGCTGATGAGGTCTTTGACCCCGGTCCAAATTATGAATTTGCAGAAAAAATAAGGAGAACCGCCGATTACGTAATCGTCTTTGCCCCGTCAGATGCTGCTGTATCTGCAGCCCTTAAAATATGTAAGAAGATGGGAACTGTGGTTCTGGGAGTTTATGCCACAATTAGAGACTTTCGCTTTACTGATGAGATCAGAATATGCGGAACCCTCATTGGAAGCATAGCAGATGCAAATGAGGCAATATCTCTCATAACCAAACATAAACTCCTGGTAGATACCAGAGTATTTCCCCTTGCCTCTGCCAATGAGGCTCTGTTAAAGCTCAAGAACGGGGAAATAAAAGGTAGAGCAGTATTGCAAATTTAACCAAAATCTGCAGCAAAAATTTATCAACCGATTCATATTTCTAAATTACGTGATTCCATGACCAAATTTGTTTTGATTTCAGATACTACATTAAGCTATGAATACCGAAATTTTCCATTACTTGACTTTCTGCCATGCGCTCCGGGAAAGGCAGTACCAGAAAATATCTATAAATTTCTCAGGGGACCACCACCTGCAGCAAAACCAAATGGGGAGATTCTTTTTGCGCCGTATTCTTTGAGAAAACTTGAAGCATCCCTTCTCACAAGGTTCAGAAGAGAGGATATTGCAGTTGCTCATGAAGACTATCTGCAGAACTTTATTAAGGATGATACTGAAATTATAGCAGTATCAACAATGGACCCTCTTGGTATAGGGCCTACAACAATGTCCTATCACGCTCTATTAGGAGGTTCCCTGGATGCGTGGGTAAGAAGAGAATGGGACAGCCTTATGGCGAAGATTAATACCATCAGAGCTGGAAAGAAAGCAAAGCTGATCGTTGGCGGGCCAGGGGTGTGGGAATTTACAATTCTCAGAGATGAGATAGAAAAATATCATTTTGATTACATATTTCAGGGGGAATCCGATGATATACTCCCGGAACTGTTTGAACAGATTGTGGAAGATGATCTTGATCCTGCCATGTTCCAGCGCGGTTACATGAGTTATGATGATACTTTTAAGAAGATAACCAAAAAGGATGATCTGTTCATCGCCAGAGGCTTCTCCAAAGCGGCTTATCCTAAACTGGAAGAGATACCGAAGATCGTGAACCCTTCGGTAAAGGGAATGGTTGAGGTTATGAGAGGCTGCGGAATTGGTTGCGACTTTTGCGAGGTAACCCTTAGACCTCTAAGATACCAGCCCACTGAATACGTAATGGAGGAAGTGCGAGTCAATGCTCAGGCAGGATTCCCCAATGCATGGCTGCACTCAGATGAAATTTTTGCATATAAGCATGGGAATATGTATGTTCCAAATGAAGATGCGCTTCAGGATCTTTTCTCAGGAGTCATGTCAATAAAGGGTGTGAAAAGTTCCAATCCAACACATGGCAGGATATCAATTCCGGCAGGATATCCTGAAATGATTGAGAGGCTTTCTAAGACCTTAAAGGCAGGTCCGAAAAACTGGATCGGTCTTCAAACTGGTGTCGAGACTGGCAGCGATGAACTGGCCCGGAAGCATATGCCAAACAAGACATTGCCATTAAAAATTGGGCCTGATGGAAGCTGGCAGGAAATTGTCTGGCAGGGAGTAAATGTAGAAACCAGAAATTATTGGCGTCCGGCGTTCACCATTCAGGTAGGTCAGAATGGTGAGACTGTTGAAGACAACTGGGATACTGTTGCAATGATCAACAGGCTTAGCAACTCTTTCTCTGGAGACAGACCGTTTGAATTTACAATCACACCGCTAATAAATGTGCCTCTGGGTAGAATCAAATCAAAAACGTTGAACAGAGATATGCTGACACCTGATATGATGGCAGTATTCTATGCCTCATACAGACATCTGGCAAAGATGGCTACCAGAGATGGATTCAGAGATACAACTGGAAATTTTGTAGCCAGATTGGGTACTGGATCAGTAATATCATTTGGCGGTTACATGATGATGAAATTTATTGAGAAAAGAGCAAGAAAGATGGGCGTTGATATAGATCGTGTAAAGAACTACGGTTTGAACTCGTCAAAGGAAATAACCTCTTTGTCTGTACTATCAAGGGCATGAACAAATTTATAATCAGAAACCGAAAGCCCCTTGAAAGTTCATTCGTGCCTGAGGAGATTCTTCACCGCAATAAGGAAGTCGAAAAGATAGAAAGATCTGTAATTCTGCCTCTGAAGATGGGCTCATCAACCAATCTTTTAATACATGGTGATTCTGGTACCGGTAAAACTGTCACCATGAAATATGTAGTTTCAAGACATCCGGAAATGAGCATATTTTATGAGAATGCCATTTCCAGTGGCAATTTTAAAAATATCCTAATATCAGTTCTGAGAAGCATGGGAAAGGTAATGCCTGATCGTGGTACCAGCTATTCCCAAATATTCAGGAGCATGTCACTTTCCACTTCAGGCACAGGAGTTTTGATTATAGTGGACGAGTGTGCCAATGCAATCAGAATGGATCCTAATGGCCTTTACAATATTCTGCGGGCTGGTGAGCTCTATGGAATAACCCTTGGAGTGATACTTGTTTCGGTTGATGACCCCCTTATATATATGAGTGAAAGGGAAAGAAAAACTCTGGGCCTCTTTTCCGGAATGAAATTTTCAAAATACTCAGATGAAGAACTTTATTCAATACTGATGCAGAGAGTTTCCCTTTCCCTTCATGAAGGTACATACTCTGAAGAGATCATCAGGTACATTGCCGAGATATCTGCCTCATTTGGCAGCGCAAGGGTTGCCATAGAATTGCTTCAAAAGGCTGCATACAGTGCCGAATATCGGGAAGGCAGTGAAATATCAGGAGAGGATGTCAGAACAGCTAAATCAATGATCAATCCGTATCTTACTGAAAGCAAACTTTCTGAGCTGGAAAGCGACGAACTTGTGGTTCTTCTTGCTGTATGCCAGGCTCTGGAAAATTCAAGCAGTACAGATACTGCCGAGGTTTATGAGAGGTCTACATCGCTATTCGAACTTTATAGACGCGAGGTGATGGATCTTCCATTCATATATAGAACTACGAAAAAATTGCAAACTCTGGGTATTATTGAAGGCAGAATAACAGGAAAGGGTGATCGAAAAGGCGTTGAAAAGAGACTTACGCTGAGCGATGTTCCTGTGACTATACTAGCAGACAAGATCAGGCAGATTCTCGACAGGCTTTAGTGCGATTATTCAATCCAGTTTTCAAGGGTGATTGTTTTCCCTGCCTTTGCATATGATATAATATACTGAAAAGGTTCAAATGCCCGGTGTATATATTTTTCATAGAACTTATAGTCAGGAATATCCTCGGGATTTTCTGCGATTATATGCCTCTTTCCATCTTTTATAACGACTTCCATTCTCTGCCCTGGATTTTCATCCATGCCTGAGATACGCATGGATCTTATTGCAGCTTTCTGAATATTTTCCACCCGATAATCTTCAAGTCTTCTGGTTGGCTTTAAATTCAGAATAAAATCTTCCTTTCCCATCCTCCTTATTTTTGAAATGTATCTGTCCCGTATATGGTAAAGTTTCTCTGATACTTCCCCTATTTCACTTATACTTTTGCAATCAGAAAGTATACCAAGCAATTCTCTTTGCATTTTTCTTGATATATCCGGAACATCACTTCTTCTCAGATCTATGCCTCTCACCTTCATTCCTGAATTTTTCTTCTTTCCGAAATATCTGTTCAGAGAACCAAGACCTGATCTTGCAGGCGGTACAAATAACCAGTCATAGTGAGCATCGAGAACGATATTTATCATTGTTTCATCTTTTATTCTCCTTATTGCCCGGGTAATGTTTCCTTCACCCTTTATCCACAGAGAATCAACTATTCCATGTATAATAGTAAATCCTTCCTCCTCACATATCCTCATTGCCCTTGAAAGTGCCCATCTGCCAATGGATGTTATGGCTTCATGGAGTTCAATGCGGCCAAATCTTGCGTTTTTGTACCCTGTATAACCAAATGAGGTTACGAGAAGCCACTTCAGAGCAGTATCTCGGTTTGAATACACCTTTCCCATGGGCTTTATGGTCTTATATATGAGCCTCTCCTTCAGCAACGATTCTATGGCACTGGAAAGAAAACCTCTGTCTATGCGCGCATAATAGGGATTATCACCGGGAAGCTTTATTCTTCCATATCCAGGCGATGCCGTTACTGTTTCCGGAGATAGATTGTAATTAACAATTATGGTAGGATACATAGAGGAGAAGTCAATTTCATATATGTTTTCATAGATTCCAGGATCAGGCTGTAACACAAACCCACCCTTGTCTGTTGCAAAAAGTGTTTCAATAGTTTTTTCCTTTTCATGATCGTCCTTGAAAGCAGGAACAAGTATGCCGGATGAAAGGGCATTGTATATCTCCATTGACGAAACGGCAGTACCTGGAGTGACATTTGATGCCGTTTCAGGATTCAATGATGATATTTTTGATAGTTCATAAATTCCATCCAACCCGCTCTCAGAATAAATCATTGACGATTGGCTTATGCATATTTTACCATTTATTCTCACCCTTTCAGGATTATAATGCACCTGCCCATAGGATTCATAAGTGCCACCTCTATCCTTTCTTACCCCCGGAAGTTTGTATCCCATGTTTTCCATTCTCAGCAGGAATCGGTAAAAAGCGCCAAGATGGTTATTATATACAATTACTGTTGAATCATCAATAGCAGAATTAACGCGATCCATTGCGCTTCTGAGATTCCGTTCGACCGAACCGTTTATTATGACTTCAGAAAATTCTCCTGATTTTTCCTCTCTTATTGATATTTGAGATGTGGGTATATACGGATCCATATCGTAGAGGGAGGCTTTATGAAAAAACCTGAATTTATTCTGTGCCATGAATCTTAGAACCGGATCTATGGCGGCATTGAATACAGAAAATTTTCTTCCATAGCCGCAGTATTGAACAATTCTTATGATTTCCCGTTCCATTGAAGGGTTTACTGTTACTTTGATCCCATTGGTGTTTCCAAATATATCCCGTGCTTCAACCCATGTATAGTTTATCCAGTCAGGTTCATCAAACTGCCTTGAAAGGAATTCTAAATCATATTTGTCTCCGGAAATGAATATATTGGAATAATTTCGGCACATTGTTTTTTCAATCTTCCCCCCGGCGAGTTTCCATAGAGTTATTCTGTCTGTTCCTGTGGCATTAATGATCATTTTATTCCCGGTCAAGCAACTTTACTATCTCCATGAGAATGGAAATGACAAACCTGAGTTCTGTTTCAATATCTCCTGCTGATAGTTCTCCAGCATGTTTTCTGCCCATGATCATCAATGTTTCAAGCACCTGCAGATCTTCTCTCCTCATGGAGTCTTTCGAGGAGGCAATCCGCGAACATAGTGCCTCTACAGCCTGCCTTGAAGTGGTTGTCGATCTTCCCAAATTTTCTCCTCCTCTGCCCTTATGCCTGCCATGGCCAGCTCTGCTGACTTCATGAAATATTTTAGCTTACCTGCCTTTCCAATCACATTAAAAATTATGCGTGAACCCTGGATTGACGACTTTATCCTGAGCGACTCAAGGATAGTTTCTATCATTACAAGGTCCCATTCGTCTGACACCCTTGAAAATATGAATAATATGGCCTTTTCTAAATATTGCTCCCTGAGTATACGGACAAGCTGATATGAAGTTAATACGCGTTGAACAAACACATCCTTGCCCTGAAGCATTTTCAGGTGATGTCCTGTTAAAATTATTCCATCTGAGATAAGAAGGTTGATCTTTCCCTCATCTCCTATATAATCCATGCTTTTCCTGAAGGAAGCCCATGTAAAGCTTTCTGTAACCCATATACGCAGATATCCTCTTTTCACCAGATTGAAATCTCTTCTGCAACAATACGTTTATTCATGAGGAAAAAAATGAGTAAATAGTCCAAAACAGCGGTTTTCCAGATAAAATTCAGTCATATATCACAAGAAAAATTTCCATTAACTCTTAAAGTCCTGTGGCATTTTTATTATTTCAAGAGAATTTCAGCCTTATAATTGGAATAGTATACTATATATACTTCTATAACAATTGCTACAAATGACTGACCTTAGTCCGACGTTAATACTGGCTCTTACTTTTGTAGTTGGGCTCCTTTTAGGTCTTGCCATAAAGAAGGGGGCTGTAGCACTTATTCTGGGGCTGGTTGCAATCTTTCTGGCATCATATATCGGATTTTCACTCGCCCCAAATTATTCAGTTCAGGATATTCTCAATAAAATAGGAAGCCATACAAGCATCGTTGTAAATGAGGTTCAGAAACTCATAAGTATAGGCTATGATGCATCGCTGACGATTACCATTGTTCTATTTGCCATAGGTTTACTCATAGGCTTGTGGAAAGGATGAAATTTTATATTTAAGAAGGTTCGATGTAAACTCCAAGTTTTTCAAGATCATTGAAAAATTCTGCATAACTTTTCTTAACATTTTCTGTGTTACAGAGAGTGGTATCAGAACCAGATATAACTATTGCTACCGCTGCAGCCATGATCATCCTGTGATCTTTAAAATCCAATAAATACGGGTGTTTTATTTCTTTTCCTCTTCGTATATACAGAGTGGTTCCATCTTTGATGATGGACGCACCGAAATTCTCCGCGAGTTGTATGATTGATGATGCTCTATCGCTCTCTTTGAATGATAATCTGCTGATATTCCTTATTTTTATTCCCTTCTCAGAAAAAATGCCAATGACGGACATTATAGGGGCAAGATCCGGGTTTTTATCTGCATCCAGTTCAATAAAATCAATGTTTGATTGCCTGCATTCGATCTCGAGACCTTTATCATCTGTTTGGAACGTTTTTAAATAAGGCTTCAATAAACGAAGGATGGCGGAATCGGGCTGCAGTGAATTTACGGAAAGACCTGAAAGTCTTATTCCATCCTTTGAACCAAGCATTCCCAGTACTATAAAATATGCCGCTGAGGAGAAATCTGATTCAACCCTTAATTCAATATGTCCCTTGTAGGGTGAACCGGAAACCGAAATGCTTTGATTTTCTCTCTTAACTGTAAAACCGAAATCCAGGAGGCATTTTTCTGTAATATCAATATAACCGGAGGAGGTGTTTTTTCCCTCTATGATTATATTCCCTTTCAAAAATCCTCCCGCGAAGAGTAACATCAGGGAGCTTACAAATTGGGAGCTTAATTCCCCGTTTATTTTCACATCTGTTGATTGAATACCTGATGAGTCTATCTCTATTTCGTCTTTTGAAATATGGTTTATTTTCACCCCTGCTGCAGTGAGAGCCGATTCCAGTGGTCCGTTTGGTCTGACTGAGAGCGATTCAGCAAGCCTGTAGACTGTTTTGCACCTCATTCCTGATATTAAACCCGTAGATAAACGAAAAGAAGTGGCTGATTCTCCCATATAGATTTTTTTAGGACACATGAATTTTCCATATATTGATATTTCCCGGTCTCTGTAATTAACTGTAAAATTTGAATCTCTTGCAATACCCATTGCCACCATTTCATCCTCAGAACCTGAAACATTAAGTATTTTAGTTGAACCTTCCCTGCACATTGCCAGCAGGATATACCGCTGCGCGAAACTCTTGCTTGAAGGCGGCGTTATAGTTCCAGTCAGATTGCGTGCTTTCAATTTAACATTCATTTATTTCCTCAGTATTTGCAGGTTTATTTGTCAAATGAGATTTTATAGGGAAAAGTTTGAGCCGTTCTAATTTCTCATAGGCTTTCATTGCATCATCGTTTCTGTCAAATACCGCAAACATTGCTGGCCCTTTTCCGCTCTGACCAAATATCAGAGGGTGGGTTCCTTCGACAGAGTCCATGATGTTCCTATCCACTCCAAAAATATCCATGAATATGTTTCCATTGGCTTTCATTGCATCAAGGAATTTTCCATTAATTACCATTTCCTCCACGTCATTAAATTTCTTCATGTATTTAGAAAAATCGATCTTACCGGTGTCAAAAGAACTTCTTTCGTGATCTCCTGGAATTATTATGACATCTTTCTCTTCTACCAGTGATCTATTTAAGAGAATTTTTTGATTATTGTCGGTATAGCACAATCCACCAAATATGCATGAGCAGATATCATCAAAGGCTCCTGTGGATGAAATTTTCAAAAGCTTTGAAATGTGAGCGGATTCAGCTGCAATCTGCTGTTCTGATTGAAATATCCCAAAGATTTTATTCAGAGAAAGAAGAACCCCTGAAACCATTGCACTGCTACTTTTCAGGCCCATTCCCTGTGGTATCGTTGAAACTATTTCTATCTGAGGAGGATTTGAAATATCATATCTTTCCTGAATTAAGGATATCAACTCTTTGAATCTATGATGAGATTTACCGAATTCCCTCATGATAATTTTCATAGGGAGTTCTATGGAAACGGAAGCACCGCGCCCATTCGCGAATGCACTCAGTACAGATAACCCTCCGTTAATCGTAGTTCTTACTACTTTCATTTTCTGCCGCTTCCCTCAAGGTTTTTTCTTACTGTGTTGAATATTTCAATGTCCGGGTAACTTCCATGAAATAGATTGTAAGATTCATATGCCTGCTGGAAGAACATTTCTCTTCCATTGATGCATAGTGCCTTTGCCCCTGCAGCTGCTTTTAGAAACGGAGTATCCATATTGGCATAAATCAGATCAATAGCCACTGCGTTTTTTGAAAAGTTCGTAACTTTCACCGGAGATGTGTCATTCTCGTTCATTCCTATGGGTGTACAATTGATAATGATGTCATATTTATTTTCTGTTGGATATCCAATTATGTCTGTTCCTTCGAAATATTCAAACCCCTGAAATTTTGCTTTTGCTTTCACTGGATCCCTGGATAGAACTGTAATTGAATCTGCTTCAAAATCTGAAATTAATGAATATAAAATTGTTCTGAATACACCACCCGTGCCAGCAATACACACCTTTTTCTCATGAAAATTAACTGAATTTG
This sequence comes from Thermoplasmata archaeon, assembly GCA_021818675.1. Lineage (GTDB taxonomy): Archaea > Thermoplasmatota > Thermoplasmata > Thermoplasmatales > Thermoplasmataceae. The sequence goes on from JAKATR010000028.1 coordinate 69,985, forward strand.
TTTCGATGATTTTTTTAAAACCCAAATAGTCAGTGTTATGAGCCATTAGAGTTCCAGATTCGTTTGTGATTGCGTTTGCACTGCCCAGCCTCCAAACCAATGGATCTCTCTGCTGTATATACCTTAAGATGATCTCTTTGTAGGGGGAGGTTACATTAAAGCCGGTCATTGATGAGATTGCAAATTCAATGAAATTGTCAATTGAATTCAAATTGAGATCAATCGCAGCATAAAAACACCTCATTTTATCTGTAGAATATATGCTGTTGAATAGAGTTTGACTCCACGAATTCCTCACTGGTGAACCTATGAGACCTGTGATTTTCATTTATCCATACTCCTTTACCGATTCCTTGAGAACTCGTCTAAGGCTTCCCGTATAATTTCCATTGGTACTGTATTTAATGACATTTCACCCAATTTAACCGGCAGAGGAATATAGATCTTGCCGTCACGGGCTTTCTTGTCATTCCTTATGATATTTAACATATTTTCTATGCTGTATTGAGCTGTGTTAACGGGCTTAATTGAAAATCGGTTCATGAATTCGGTGATGATTGAATAAAAATCATCCTCTGCAATACCCATCTTTTTTGATATCATGGATTCCACAAGCATACCTGTAACTATAGCTCTTCCGTGACTTATAGCAGATTTTGAGATACTTTCCAGTGCATGACCCACTGTATGACCAAAGTTAAGTTTAGCCCTTATTCCAGTCTGATCATAAAAATCTCTGGACACAATATTATGTTTAATCCTGATACTTTTTGATATTAATCTAATCAGCGACTGAACATTCTTTACTTCATGCAAATCATTAAACTGCGAAATTACTGAGAATAGGTCTGTCTTTTCAATGATGGCATATTTAATAATTTCACCAAGGCCATCCTTCAAATATAAATCATCGGATGCTGTGAGAAAATATGTATCGGCGATTACAACCGATGGTTCGTAGAACGTTCCAATGACATTCTTTACGCCTCCATAATTGATTCCATTCTTTCCGCCTATTGAACTGTCAACCTGAGAGAGGAGTGTGGTGGGTATTGCCATCAACTTCATTCCCCTTTTATATGTGGCTGCCACAAAGCCTGTCATATCTCCAACTGTACCACCGCCTACATATCCTATCAGGGAATTTTTCTCGATCTGGTTTTCCAGCATTACGCTCATAATTTTCTGATAACTCTTGATATTTTTAAGATTCTCTCCATCCGAAACTGTAAATTTAATGCTTCCTTCACCTATTTTTCCAAAATCTGGAAGATACTTCTGGAATCTTTCATCCACATTGCGGCTTACAATAAATATGGCTTTTTGATTATCTTTGCAATAATCCCATATGTGCTGGAGGATTTTTTCACCAACGATATAAGTTGTTTCGAATCCTTCTCGTTTCAGTATGAATCTTTCAGCCTCTGTCATTTTCCAAACAACAAATACTTATTCCATAATATATTTAGCCTTTTCAAAAGCTACCGCATAATTGTTATTAACTTAACAGAACCCCATGAGTTTACCCCTTCAACTAAAAATGTTTTTAGTCAAAGCAATGATTATGACAATATGCTGATGTATCAAAGCATCAATGAAAAATTAGCTTCGACAATTCGAAAAATTATTCCTGAGTTTAAAGATGAGGATCTAAGCTTCGATCGAACGGGTCACTGCGATTTGACAGTACGTACATTCAGATATAAAATCGAAAACATGGAGTCGTTGAAATCAGCAGTTCTGGAAGAAAGTTTTGTAACGTACGCTGTTGTCGAGGGAAAATACCTCAATTTGACAATTGACTCAAACTATCTCCTATGGATCATGCACTCTGCAATTTCAACTACAGGGCAATATCCAGATGTATTTCAGGATCCGGAAAGAGTAAGCGTGGAGCATACCAGCATAAATCCAACCGGTCCAATACACGTAGGACGCGTCAGAAATTCCATAATTGGTGATTCTATATCAAGACTTCTCAGGAGATTTGGATACCGTGTGACAACCCAGTATTTTGTCAATGATTCCGGCAAACAGATGATGTCTCTATACCTTGCGTACGATAAATACAATTCAGATAAACAGCCAACTCCTGAATTGTTACTGGAAGGCTACAGAAGAATTTACAGGGAAATGGAAAGCTCAGGTTCCGAAGCAGAAGTAGAAGAAATGATAAAAAAATACGAGGAAGGCGATCCTGCGCTGATAAATAAAGTAAGGAAAATAGCTGGTGTTATGCTGGATGATATAAAGAGCGATCTAAGGGCAATTGGAATCAAGATCGATGATTTTACCTGGGAATCTGATTTCATAGTATCTGGAGAAGTTAAAACGCTCATATCTTCCCTTTCAGATTCCGTTAAATCAGAGGGTACAGCAAAGTATTTGGAAATGAAGGATGGAAAAAAGGTTTTTTTGACCAGAAGTGACGGAAGCAGCCTATATCTTGCCAGAGATATAGCCTATCATATGTATAAGCTCTCGCAGAGCGACTGGTTGATAACTGTTCTTGGAGAAGATCACTCTGAGCACGCAAAAACCCTTACTGAGATATTAACGACATATTTTGATCTTGTTAAAAGAGTTGATTTTGTATTTAACGCCTTCGTAAGCCTCGAAACTGGAAGCATGTCAACAAGAAAGGGAAACGCGATTACCCTTAAGGAACTTATTGAAAAAACCTATGAGAGAAGTAGAGAGATAATTGCGGAAAAGCGCGCAGAAAAACCTTCCAATGATCAAATCGCCATGAAGATAGCGATTTCTGCCATTAGATTTAATATTCTCAAGATAAGCGCCTCCAAGGCAATGGTTTTCCGATGGGAGGATGCTCTGGATTTCAACGGTGACAGTGCGCCATTTATAATGTATTCCTACGTAAGGGCTTTGAATATACTTAGAAAGAGCGTAAACAATGCAGACCTTGAAAATTCAACGTTTTCAAATAAGGAATTGGAAAAAGAAGAAAAAGCTCTCGTGCTGGCTATGTATACCTATCCCTTTATTTTATCAGATGCGGTAAAAACCCTGAAACCTGAAGCACTGGCAAATTACGCCTTCATGCTTTCCAAGACTTTCAATGATTTCTATGAAAAGTGCAAGGTTATTGATCAGGAACAGAAAATTACCATAAGACGTTTGGATACTGTAACTGTATATAAATCAATAATAGAGGACATATCGTCAATTATTGGAATCCAATTAGTAGAAGAAATGTAATTAAAAATTTGAAAAAAATTTTAAAAAATAGAGAATAAGTTACTTCTTATTCTGATCTTTCTTTGCATCTTCCTTTTTTGGTGTTGCAGGGTTAGCTGGTTTTGAAGGGGTTATGGCTGTAGTCTTGTCTCCCTTCTTTGTCATTGGGAATTTGCCTGCGCTAACTCTGTAATAGATCAGACCTATTACAACTATAATAGCTATTACCGATCCTATAATTATTGGAACGTTGTATGGGGATGATGCAACATTTACAGTTGTAGAATATTCTCCAATGTTTGAAACGAATCCAGGCTGGTTCGGTGCACTCACATTAGCAACGAGACTTACAGTTCCGGCAGTTGAGGGGGTCCATGTAACGGATACGTTGTCGGTTCCGTTTACAGCCAGAGCCTGATTTGTGAATGCCTGGCTCACAACAACTGAACCAGAAGCAATGAGATATACTGTAAAGTTATTTGCAGCCTGCGTTCCTATATTTTTGATATTTACATGAATTGTCTTGCTTATGCCAGCCTGGAAACTTCCGGTGTAGTAAATGTTCTGGACAACAAGGCGGGCAGATTCCACTACCATATGTACCGTCTGATTATTGTAAGCACTCACGTTTGATGGATTTGTTATTTTAAGCGATACAATTACACTTGAAAGATTCAAAAATTTCACTGCGAGCCATGAACCGTTTACACTTCCTCCTACTATCATATAAGTGCTTGTTGATTGCTTGTCAGCAGTGCTGTTGATATTCATAAATTCCCAATGATATTTCCATTGAGATGAGAATGAAGCATTTGTAACAGAGCCGTAATACTGATCAGATGAATAGTTGGCCGATAATGTAGTAACATTTGAAGCAACAGGTGCTGTTATATTTTTTCCCGCAGAGTTCATTATTGTAATTACTGGCGTTGGAGGGGTCGTATCGTTTACAAAGACCTTTAAAGTCAAATTCAGTTTAGTAAGAGCAACAGATGTAACGTTAATTGAAACATTCTGTCTGGTTATCTGACCATTTACAGGAATTGTTGGCTTCGAGAACGAATAACTTGCAGTGTTGCCCTGTGTCTTGTAGCTGTTGGCAAATGTCCAGTTAAACACAAGTGGAACCTTGTAAACTGTTCCATTAACCATCACTGGAAGTGAGGAATTATCTGATGTGAATGATATTTGATTGGATTGAGGAACTGAAAAATAATATGAAAGGTTTGATGGCAAGGAAGTTTTATTTATTATCTTGTGCACTGTTATACCGTTCTGGTTTACATATGAATATGTGAAATTAACAACCGGCGCATTCGTTGAACCCATTGCATATACTGTGAATTTCGTTGTATTGTTAAAGCCAGATGAGCTCCTACCATTAATCTGAATTGTGTGAGTACCAGATGTTAAATTAATTGTTATGGCACTTGAGTGATATGATTTACTGCTTACATTCCATGTAAAATTTGTTCCTGGTGAGTTATAATCATATTTCTGGTTCACAGGATTATAGAATGCATTTGACAGATTCATTGTGAAATTCGTATTTGCAGGCACCACAAATATGGTGTTCTTTTGAGAGCTGTTCAACGTGTAAGACTGGGATACCATTTTACTCCATGAAAAAATCATCTGGGAGTTAATGAAAATAGGTTTCTTAACAGATGAAAAACCCATGCTAACCCACTGTGGTGATGAAATGGGATATATCTGGAAAGGGTTGCCAAATGATGTAGAAACAGGAGCACTGGAAAGAGAATATGAACTATTGACATATTTTATGGAGTATGAATACTGGATGTTGCCTGAAATGGTTGATGTTCCAAGATCATACAACTTTAAGTTCATGTTCTTATAATTTGACTGATTCATTCCATTATTTACATACGTTGCAGTTACATTGTCAAAAACGCTATTAGCCTTAATGGTTGGCGTTGCATAAGTTGCTCCTGAAAGGTTATAAAAGTTCCCGTCAACAAGGAAAGAATATCGAGTGTTATTCTGAATTTCACCGTTAACATAGTTCATTATTTCGTTCTTGAATATAGTACCGTCCAGAACTTCTTGATAATAAATAGAACCTACAGTGGAATTCTGAGCAAAAGGCAAAGCTGTGTTGTTGTTTATCTGAAGGGAAATATTCATTGTGATTGTTTTCAGATCACTGGATAGCGAGTAATTAACAAAAATGTTTGAATCGGCGGGCGTGAGCTTCACAGTTTGGAGACCCTTACCGGAGGTATTTTGTACAACTGCTGGTGCATATCCTGTTGCATATATCATCAGTACAATATCAGACCAAGTCTGGTTTGTTATTATTCTGTATGAACCGGAAGTGAAGTTTTGGGTCGAATATTTATCTGTTGCTTTGTTGAACAGAACGGCGGTGAATGAGTTTATGGTTGAATCTGTATTTGATTCAACATTTCCAAATGCAACTTGAGAACTTGACAGAGAAACGTTTATTGAATTTATGACATTATTCTCTAATAAACTAAATTGTGTACCGAGGTAATCGACATTTACATAAAATTTCCCATGTGGAAGATAAGCTGTAAAACCAGCACTTTGTGTAGTATTGTAGAACGCATATCCTGACAAAGTGGAGAATGATAAGGAGGCACTTTCACCAGATACCAAGCCGCTTAAACTTACATTCGTAAGATAAGTTTGAATTACGGGAACCAGAATGCTACAGCTACCATTTGAAGAGCTACTTACCGTGATTTGTTTTTGATATCCATCCGATATTACCTTTCCTGTTCCTGGTATTGTCACATAACTGGGCTGGACATTTAAGGTATAATTACCATATGTAAGCATGTCGGTATATGAACCAGATGTGCTTGATGTGGTAAATTCACCGCCAATCAAGGAAATCGTAGATTGCACTCCACTAAGTGGAGCAATTTGATTTCCATTAAGGTCATATGTAAAAGCAAATGACACGTTCTTCGCCGGGGCACTATACGCACTAGAATTTGTACTTACTCCAAGTAGGCCTATTATTATGACTAAGACCATTACTGAGGTGATGGTATGTTTCATGTTCAATTGTATCTTCCTCTTTTTTCGCTAAATAAAAGCAGCGATATAAACATTGCTTTAAAAAATTATAGTGTATGGCTTATTTTTTTAAATTCATAGTAATGGCTTCTCGCTACGATTTCATAGGGCTTTAAATCAACTCCGGAAAACAAAAGATATGAATTTGGAATTTTTATTCCCATTTTCTCTAAGAACATTCTGGGCCTGTTTGTAACCATCTCTATTATGGATTCCGGAGAAAGTCTGTTTATGCCTCTTTGATATCTGTAAAGAAATTCCATCTCTCTGAATATATTAGGTTCGGTGTTCATGGCATTATCTGTACCCAGTAAAATAAGGTCCGTTTCCCTGCACATATTATTATAATCTTTTCTTTCACCATAAAATATGTTGGACCTTGGTGTTATAACTATCGGTACTTTCAAATCTGCCAATTCGACTATCTCTTCCTTTGTGCAATAAAGGCAATGTATAACAAGATCTGGTTTAATTTCCTTTAGGCTTGAAATGTCTTCCCGATATCTTTCACTGAAATGAATACCGGTTATGCCTTTTGCAGCCTTTGCTGCCTTCGATAAGCTGACACCGAAGCTCAGGTCTATGTCGGAAATAGCACTTAATTCAATGCCATTGACTTTATCCTTGATCTTTAGATAATCCTCAACATCTTTTGGGCTAGATAATACTATTCCAAATGGATTTCCCAACTTCTCTGCCATTATTGTATTTATCCCATTGCTACCGGTCTCACGAAAATCAATAAAAGCACAGGTTCCAGAGTCTCTCATTATCTTTTTTGATTTTGTTATTCCATTAATGATTTCCTCTTCTCTTGCACTATTCAGGTGCTTGAGCTTAAAACCTCCTGGACCAACTACCTCCGCCAGTGTACCCATGGGCTCTTCTTTTATGAAAGAATCTCCGAGATGAGTGTGAGAATTTATTGGAGCGATAATTATGGTTCCCGCGTCATCACCTTTATCAGGCTCCTGTTCCCTGAATTTTCCTGTTGATATGTCAATATATCCTCTTCTTGGATACCCATCTAAATAAACGGTTCCGCCAACGATCATTTATCAACCCTTCATTACTGCTACTGGAATGTTTCTGCTGACTGGGATTGCTAGATTTGCATCCCGCACAGCCATTATTACTTCGTTTATATTTTTATAGCTTCCAGGGGATTCCTCAGCAATTGTACTGGAAGAAACTGCCCTCAGGTATATCCCTTCCTTTTCCAACTTTGCTTTAACCTGTTCCGACTTGAATGATTCCATGGATTTTTTCCTGCTCAGTTTTCTCCCTGCTCCGTGACATGTTGAACCAAATGATAACTGCATATTCTCCTTTTTCCCGACGAGGACATAAGATGCTGTTCCCATATCCCCAGGAATTATAACGGGGTGCCCATAGCTGGAAAAAATGCTTCCGCTTAAATATTCTCCTGAGAATGCTCTTGTAGCGCCCTTTCTATGTACTATAAGTTTTTTCCTCTTGCCCTGAACAATGTGCTCCTCTATTTTCGCAATATTATGTGCCAGACTGTAGACCGTTTTAATATTTTCAAGATCTATCTCTTTCGAAAATATTTCTTTGAACGATTCCCTTATCTTTTGAACAATTACGGCTCTATTTACATATCCAAAATTAGCTGCCGCAAACATTGCGCCCAAATAAGCCTCCCCTACCCTGGATTTCGTGGCTACAAAGTTAAGTTGTCTGTCCCCTGTTATATTACCTGAGGATTCTTCCTTATTTAAAGAAGCAATGTAATCTGTAGCTATTTGATGCCCCAGACCTCGTGAACCTGTGTGTATCATTATTAATATTTCATTTTCATTCTCAATTCCAAAGCTCCTGCTTATTTCCCTTTCAAATATTTTTTCAACAACCTGGATTTCCAAAAAATGGTTACCTGAACCTATGGTGCCAAGCTGAGATTTTCCCCTTGAAATTGCCTCATTGGATACTTTATCAGGATCGGCCATTATTGATGAACCCAGGTCTTCCGTATGATTTTGATCTTCTCTGGTTGCAAATCCTTTATCTATTGCCCATTTAATTCCAGCCTGCAGAACTTCATTCATCTCCTGGTTGTTCAGGTTGATATCACGGCTTTTGCTCATTCCTGCAGGTACTTTGCTGAATATTTTATCCAGAATCGCTTTTTTTTTACCGTTAATATCATTCATTGTAAGTCCTGTTGAAACGAGGGTTACCCCACAATTTATATCATATCCAACTCCGCCAGGACAAACAATTCCTTCGTCAAAATCGAATGCAGCAACACCACCGATTGGAAAACCATATCCCCAGTGAATATCTGGCATTGCCATTGATGCCTCAACTATTCCTGGTAATCTGGCAACATTCATAACCTGTTCCAGACTCTTATCATCTTTGAGATTTTCCATCATGGAATCACTTGAAAATATCCTCCCCGGAACCTGCATTCCATCTGAAACAGGTATTTCGTATATGTTATTTCCAATTTTTTTAATGTTAACTGTCAGGTTTCCAACTCCGTTATAGCAACCTATTAATGTATTTAATTATAATATTGGTTTGATGGTAATATTTAGAACAGATTCCTTTGATGATGATCTCAGGTTTAAAATAAGACTGCAGGCATATTTGAGGCTTACCGCGTTAAAAATTTCCAGTTTGAGACAAGAGGATGATAAGTTCATGCCATACATCAAGGAACGGGAGTCAAAATTAAAAGAATTGCTAAAGTGCAATGACGAGTTTCAAATATTTGACGGGGAAAAGAGAATTTTTCCCTGAAATAAAAAGAGAATTTCCAAATTGTGTTTTCCAGTTTGCCTTAGGTGAAAATTAATAGACACAAATGTCATATGGTTTTGAAAGACTTGAGTAGTAAAGTCAACGTTCTCTTTAAGGAGATTGATGAAAGCCTTGACACCGTGAGAAGACACCTTTCCATCGTTCAAACGCTTTTGAAAGAACAGCCAGCCGGCATAATTAAGATATCTAAATTGACAGGATTAGCGGAGCATAAAATCAGATATTCTTTGAGAATACTTGAAAAAGACGGAATTATAATTCCTTCTAAGGAGGGTGCAATGCTCTCTCCTGATTTTATCGAAGATAAAAATGGTATTGTTGAAGAATCAGCAAAGATAATGCAAAAGTGCATTGAGCTAAATGATGAAATAAGAAAATCATTTATTGGAAAGAAATGAAGGAAGAACTCCCACCGTTAAAATTTGGCGACTACTGGATCAGGAAAGCAGTGCCAAGCGATGCAAAGGAAATGATCAATTGCATGCAGAGCGTTATGGATGAAAGGATATATCTGGTAAGCGAGTATTATTTTTACACCGAGAGAGGAGAAGCTGAAAGGATAAAGAATCCTGATGATCTGAATCTTGTAGCGACTCTGGGAGATGAAGTTGTGGCTCTCCTGACAATTCAAAGAGGGATGTATAAAAAAACAAGGCATTCCGCCTCTCTGGGAATAGCCGTAAAGCAAAGACACAGGGGCAGGGGGCTAGGAACTGTGATGATTAAAAGGGCCATTGAATGGTGCCGAATGAATGATATTAAAAAGCTGAACCTGGAGGTTTTTTCAAGCAATGAATCGGCAATCCGTCTATATGAAAAGATTGGCTTCATAATAGAAGGAAGAAAGAAGGATCAATTCAATATCGACGGGAATTTTGTGGATGACGTTCTGATGACCTATAAGCTGAATTGATTAAGGAATTTAACCCTGTTTCCAACGATTGTATGATCAAACTTAAGAAGGGTAGATATTGCATCTACATAGAGACCAAGTTCCACAGAATGAACCCTTATCTGGAGTGATTCAGGGGTATCTGTGGAGAGTACTGGAACTGTTTCCTGTGCGATTATTGGACCATGGTCAACATCCTTGTCCACAAGGTGAATTGTGCAACCGGTTACTTTAGTACCGCTTTTCAGAACTGCATGTTGCACGTTTATCCCATACATTCCTTTTCCTCCAAAACATGGAAGAAGCGAGGGATGAGTGTTTACGATTTTCCCCGCAAAATTATCAATAAATTCTTCTGGAAGTATTTTGAGGAATCCAGCCAATACGATTAAATCAGGTTTTAATTTCTCCAATTCCCTTATTATAATTTCCTTTTTAGTTAAACTGTAGTGGATAACGGGGACATTCAATTTGCCGGCTTTTACGACGGCCCCGGAATCCAATCTGTCGGATATGAGGGCAACTACTTCTGCGTTGATTCTGCCGTAAGAGCATGCCTGGTAAATTTCCTGAAATGTTGTGCCCTCGCCCGATGCCATTACCACGATTTTATTTTTCATTTCCCCAACCAATATGCCCTACACTTCCTTAAGTGTTACAGTCACTAACAGGAGCAATGGTTATATTTAACTCAATCCAAAGTTCGTTTAAAAATCTCAACTGCAATAGAATTCGGAGATTGAACTCGATATTTTTAAAGATTGGATCTGATTGCTCGCAGAATATATGCATGCACATTGATCTGTCTTAAAACATTAACATCGTCATTGTAACAATATTTGATCTATGATTTTTAGCCCAATATTTTTATTTACTCCTGTTCACTCATCTCATTGATGGAGATCTGGATTGAGAAATATAGACCTGGTAAACTTTCTGATATATATGGTCAGGATGAGGTTGTTTCAAGACTGGAATCATTTGTGAAAGAGAAACAGTTACCTCACTTGATCTTCGCAGGTCCGGCGGGTGTTGGTAAAACATCTGCTGCCATAGCGCTGACAAGAGAACTTCTGGGGGAAAACTGGAAAGATAGTTTTCTAGAGCTAAATGCCTCGGATGAAAGGGGAATAGATATAATTAGAGAAAACGTCAAAGAGTTTGCAAGAATTAAGCCTTTTAACGATCTTGGTTTGCGGATCATATTCCTTGATGAAGCTGATCAGCTCACATCTGATGCTCAGGCCGCCCTTAGACGTACTATGGAAAGATTTTCTGCTACAACCAGATTTATTTTCTCCTGCAATTATTCGACACAGATTATCCCGCCCATTCAATCCAGAGCAGTTGTGATGCGATTTCATCAGCTATCCGATGACGATCTGAAAAGCTATTTAAAATTCGTAATCAGCAAGGAAAATATGACACTTGACGAGGATGCCCTTGATGCCATCTGTGAAGTATCTTCCGGTGATGCCAGAAAAGCCACAAGCATCCTTCAGACTCTGAAATATTCAGGTGAAAAATCTCCCAAGGCAATTTTTGAGATGTCAGGAAATTTAGAGCCTGCGGATTTTGAAAAGATAATAAAACTTGCAATGGAAGGTCTCTTTGATGAAGCCGTTGATCTTATTGAAAAACTTACGGTAGACCGTGGATATTCTGCAATTGATCTTATAAAAGGTATGCATTCCTTCATCCGAAAACAAAGGATCGGTCAGAAACAAAAGCTTGCGATTATAGAAGCTCTTGCAGAAGCAGAGTTCAAACTTGTAGAAGGTGGGAGTGACAGAGTTCAGCTTGATGCGCTTATGGCGAAACTATCCTGGATAGGGCAGGAACTCAACTGAAATCCATCAGGGTTGCTTCACGCTTAGCTTCCATCTCCTTCTTCATTTTGCCGATCATCATTGATTCTTTTCTTATGCTTGAGTTATAATAAGCTATATCCCTCCCATTTTTGAATACCAGAATGAATACTTCACCTGCATTGAATCGTCCTGTTCTTCCCCGTCTCTGAATTGATCTTATTTCTGATGGGACCGGTTCATAAAAAATTACCATATCTGTGGCAGGTATATCTAAACCTTCCTCAGCAACGCTTGTTGCAACCAGAACATTGTATGACCCGTTCCTGAATTTTTCTATACCCTCCCTCTGGCTCTTTTGGTTCATACCCTGTTCACCCTTTCTGGATGATTGCCCCACAAACCTGAGCGGTTTTAGAATGTGTGATTTTTCTTTGAAATAATCCATAATGAATTTAGATGTCTTTCTGTAATGAGTGAATATTATGACTTTTGATCCTTT
>JAKATR010000057.1 GCA_021818675.1 Thermoplasmata archaeon
TGGAGGCCAGGTGGCCTGAACCATCCCTGCTGAATGCTATTCTCCCGGAACCTGATGTCCTGGTCATGAAAATCGGCATTCCTGCAATCATTCTGGAAAAAGCTCCAGAAAGGGGCTTTATTTCAATGGAAACATTGGGATCCTTCCAGAGCAATATATGATGCTCAAAATATACAGGCATATGGGAAACTTCCACATGAAGCACCGGTACTAGTTCTCCCTGAATGTGATATGTCACTCCCGCATAAGATTCGTTTTCTATCTTAGTGTCTAATAATTTCGGTACTGCCATAATGTTATTACCAATTATATAAACCTGAGAATTAGTATTAAACTTTTGGTTCTATGAAGTTTCACGCTTATAGAAAACACCTTTACCCAACGCTTGTTTGTGAAACTAAGTAAAAAATCTGAAAATAATTATTATTCACGTGTTTGACCCATCTTGAAATCAACACGGAAAAAGTAAAAGTTTTGTTAAAAAAATTATGTCACAACAAATTTTTTCTCCTTAGAATAAAAATAGTTGCAATCGACACGACTCCAGCAATGGCAGCCCCATATTCAAGATTGTTCAGTTGATTTACTGAAATGTTTCCTGAATTGAAATTGCTTCCTCCCCCCTGAGATCCGGAGTATGTAAAATAGACAACCCCTATGACTGCAGTAGAACCATCTACCTTAACATTGCCCGTTTTAAAATCTGGAAGATAATTTGAAATTTTGCCAGAAATAGTATAGTTGTAGGTGCCGTTTGGCAGCCATATGTTTAGAATTGCAGAACTGCTGGATGAGAAAATGGTATTGTTTATGTTTATAGACCATGTTGTGCCAGCAGGAAGCCCACTTTCGGCAATTTTAATGTTATAAAGTGGCAATGAACCCTCTTCTTCATAGTTCTGATAAAATTTCTGAGTCGGGCTTTGGTAGAAATATGATAACACGTTAGTGTTTTGATTCCACTCATAAAACTGATCCAAAGTCAGCCCTGTATAAACACCCTGATATCCGTTAGCAACCTGTATTATCCATTGTTGAGATGGACTGGCCTGAATTGAAAAATTCGTGAACGGATTGACTGCAATCTCATTCATTCCACCAGTTCCAACATCCATTCCCCCTAAAATAAATGGAGAAGTTGTAAGAACTGCCCTGTTAACTCCATTCTCAGTTGCCCATGTATTTGCGTAATTACCATAGTCGTGAAGATAACTTACAGTATCGTTGGAAAAGTCGTATTTTAGGAATACGTCAAGCCTAAAATTTGAATTGCCTCCAGATTGCTCTTGGAACCAGATTTCACCTGATGTGGAATTAACCATTATATCCGGGACTCCATTATCAAATTGTGCACCAGGGATACTTATTATCTGGGAAGAACCAATTTTCCCGTCCATAGTATTGACGTGAAGAATTTGTACACTGCTTCCAACCAGCCCTCCTGCTGCAACGTTCACATATATTCCAAATTGAGGTATCCAGAACATATTATTTGCTTCAAAAAATGGCAGTGAAACCATTGAGACATTTTGCCCTGTTGTAAGATTTATCACATACATTTCACCCGATTCTATGAATGCGACAAAATTATGACCAAGATAATCCGCTTGCGCACCATAATAAACTGCACTGGAGTAAGGTGCCCAGTTCAATGTAGTCACTTTCCCACTCTGCGTATTAACTGTCTCAAAAGTGATATTCTGATTAGATGAATTATATCCCCAGAAAAAAGCAGTTTCCCTGTGTGTTATAAGTGAATTTGATCCCTCAATGGAGAATAAGTTGTAAATCATGTTATAAAAGGCTATATCCTCCTGAAATAGTGAAACGTGGGCTATCCCGTGCCAAGTCTTGTTCTGGAGGAAATATTCACCGAAGCACGCGGAAGAATTAACATAGAAAACAGCACTGTTATTCCAACTGCTTACCGGTGATTGTTCTCTAAGCCCAGCACCTGAAAACATTAAATTTGAATAAGGTGCATAGCCCGGTAAGGAGTAATTGTTCCAGAGCCAGTTGAGACTATTGTTGGTTAAAGAAGAATTTGGATTTGCAGTTGAATTCAAGTGCACATTATTATTAAAAGAAGGTAGGGCTGAGAACATGGCAAATGGCGATACAACTACGACAATTGCTATTGCAAAAATAGTATAACTTTTCAAATTAAAAACACCCTTATGAAATATTGTTTTAATGAAAAATCTTTTGAATCAACAACATTCTCTGATTTTAACTTATTAAAACCCATATTATTCTAAAAGGATATAATTGTATATTAAGGTTCCCCTACGTACCAGTGAAGTCCTCATTGATACCATTTATGTTTAAAATGAATGTGCGTAGGTATTATTACTCCAGTATCTCAATAATAAATGACTAATAAGCATTCAAAGTAAAATTGTCAAAATCAATTAGTTCAAAGAAATTCCATCTTCTGCATGAACCTCCCTTAAATTAATATTTTTTCAACCTCAGGGTGGGCATACACATTTCTTAATGAAAAATGTTTAAAAAATTGCATCATTCATTGTTAAAATCATTAATCACGGCCATAAAGCTGGAGTAAACTTTAAAATATATCAACTAAAAAGATTATAGTGCATTATACGCCAATCAGCCTCTTCATATAAACTGCGGAATACTCAATCTTCTTTCTAATCGGGTAATACCCGCATGACCACATATGGAAGAAATTTGAATCCAATCCAACTCTGTCGTTAGCCCATAATGAGATTTCAAAAAGCCTCCCCATAAGTTCTTTCTCCATGGAAGGAAACCATTTTTTCATCAGATTAAGAGAATAAATAGATTTATCAAATTTTTCCTTCCTGTTACGCCTGGATGCAGATTTATCAGATATGTGATAAAAATTTAATGGCTCCTCCAATTTCAACATTTTCTTTCCAGTATTTCTTGCTGAATAGTAGGTAAGAGTGTCGGGCATCATATTTATGAGACCATAATAGTCAGGGTTCAATATTTCCTTTCTTGTGCTGATGCTAGTAAGGTTAAAATCCATGGCAAAGTATTTGTTTTTTATTCCTTCTGCTCTGTTTACAATATATACAACCTCTTTGTCTTCATCAAATATCTTTTTAATTTTTTCCAGTTTGCCGGGAAAAAAGAAATCATCGGAATCGTGAAAACAGATATATTTACCTTCTGCAGCCTCTATCCCGTTTTTAACCTCAAGAAATTCATCCTTTCCACCTTCGGAATATACTACCTTGTACAGACCTTGGTTTTCCGATTCTACCTTATTAAAGAACTCATTTCTGGAGTTGGTGGAAATAATTACCTCAAAATTAATTTCGTTCATTGAATCGATTTTATCAAATGTGCTTTTAATTTTTTCCCAGTATAGTGGTACATCATTATGACATGTCAGGATTACGGAAATATCTCTCATAAGTAGGGTATTATAGTTATGTGCCTTAAAATTTTTTTCTCCTTTTGAATTGGCAATAATTTATACCAAATTCTAATTTACCATGGATTAAGATGAAAATGGTCGTTGATGGTGCGGAAAGGAAACTCAAGTCCGTCTGGTATGAAAACGGAAAAGTGAGAATGATTGAGCAGAGGAAACTTCCTGATATTGTTGAGATTTTTGAAGCGGAAAAT
>JAKATR010000068.1 GCA_021818675.1 Thermoplasmata archaeon
AGCTGGCTATTTCCTTCTTGACCAGTTCGTTCCCAGAGAACTGGCCTATCATCTCTTTTAAAATATCCGAAGATGCCATGACTCCTTATCATTTAGTCATAATAATATCTATCTATTTCGACAGTTGGCATTATGAATACCCGAATGTAAATTCAGATCACCCCTCGATTTATAATGAAATTTGTCATAAAAAGTGTAAAAAAAGATATGAGAAATCTACGGAATTGAAAAGAAGCTATGAGTTCAATTTTATGTGGGTTTCCTTTTTAATTTATAACGAAATATTAATAATTTTATGTATGGTAAGCTAGATAACACATCTAACATGATTCCAATTACGCCAAATATTAAAAAAAACACAATAAAAAGAGAAATCATAACAGCGTGCAAAGTTCTCCATTGTACGGGTTCTTTGTTATATATTTTATAAAAAACCAAGCTATACAGCAATATAGAAAGTACCCCCCATATAAGGAGGATATATTCATAAATAAAAACTAAAATAAAAATCATATAATTACCCAAAGATTACCTTGTGGGCTCTGCATTATGACCATGGTGGCTCTGCATTAGGATTCCATGCACCGTGGTGCGGAATCATTGATGCTGATAATGGCCCATATGCTGTCATTAATGGTTCATACAAACCGTAACTATTATCATAATTGCTCATGTACACACCTTCCTAGCCATATACCCCAATATTAAAGAAGTTATACCATTGCGTTCCATAGCTGAATCATAAATCAATGTATATTGTTTGATCATGATGAATTATAGCATAGCCGTATAAAACCAATGTGTTTGCACTGAGTATTGCTACGGTATATGGAAGTAAACCACTAGCCTCTGGTTGAATGGTAATTATTGCAACCTCTTCATATGCAACTACTTCTCCCAGCATAACTCCAACGGTTGCGGCAGAATATACTGCAAGCTGCGGAACCCCTACCCTAGTAACCGCGAGTAGTGCATTATACCCTGACAGAGATTTGGTATAGATATTAAAATACAAATTCCCCGGCATTGAATCAGTGACAATTAGGGGATTATTATGAACATTTTTGTGATAGACATTCCGTAAATTTATTTTTTGATTAATTTGAGCACTTGAGTTAATATACATCTTATGTCCTTTGAAATTAACGGTAACCTTAACACCATGGAAAAATGATGTTTTATTTCCGCCCATTTCAGAAACGGTCACTGCTGATGAATAACTATATACAGTTTCAACATGAAGCACCTTATATTCTCCCGATCCAGAAATCAAAGTTTTGGTATACATGAATTTTATGTTACTTTCTTTTAACAGGGAATATGCTTTTATTGCAGATGAGGTTGGGGTGGCATTTCCTGCAATCTCCTTCGATTGTTTTTGAACGCGTTCAATGGAATATGTCTGTATTGGATTTATGGGCATTCCTACGAACAATATCACAATTACAACTGCTGTTATTGATAATAGATTTTTTTCTCAGTTCCATGGCTCCGAAAGGGGGGGATTAATAAATTTTACGACGACCTTGTGAATATATCATATTATCATTTTTCGTCTGGAACTTCTAATAGACTCTCACCATTGCTAATAACTGTAATACAAGGGGAAAAATATTCCGTAGTACATCAGAAATATATTAACCTATTAGATAATTCTTATTCAAGGAAATACAGTAAGAATGCAGCGTTTCCATAAAGAATGATACAGATCTTACTTTCTGGAAAATGAACTTTTTATAAGAATCTATGAGGGATTGAATGTCAGTAAGAGATGAAAGGACTAACCATGCAGTTCCTCCTTCGTTTAAATGCGATTCAAGAGAATTCATGAACATTTTAGTGACTTTGAACCCATCCTTGCCACCATTCCATTGTTCTGATCCTTCAATTTCATCTTCAGCAGGAAGATACGGCGGATTAAAAATTATTGAATCATAGGAATCTGTAATATTTTCAAAGAGATCAGAGAGAAACGTTTCAACGCTTACGTGATTGAGTCTTGAATTCATCTCTGTGCAATTCAATGCCAGTGGATTGATATCAACCGCAGTCACGTCAGAACCAAGGGAAGCACAAAAAACAGATAGCAATCCAGAACCGCACCCAATTTCAAGAACCTTTTTACCCGGAGCTAATGATTCAAGAAGCAGGTAAGTATCTTCAGAAGGGGGATAAACGCCAGAACAAACCCTGTATCTTAACGTCATTCCTTTCACAGCTATTTCAAAAACATCACTATTCACAATATCATAACAAAGTGAATAACTAATTAAATCTTTTATGTGCCTTTGAACATTCCATAAAAAGGCAAACAATAATTAATGACCTTAGTTTACAAATCTGAAACATTTGCAAAGGACTTTAATAATTTCAGAAAAGGCTGATGCCGCGAGGAGGATAGCTTATTTTCTGTCTGAAGGGAATTCAAAACAGAAATCATCAAAGGGTTTAAGTTTCATAGAGTTTCAGAAGGGAGAAGAGGAATATTATGTGGTACCGCTCAGTGGTCACATAATCGAGATCGATTTTCCAAAAGAACTTAAGGACTGGAAACCCGAAATCGTAAAGCAACTTATTTCATCAGGAATTGAAAAAAAAGTTAAGAATAAGAGGGCATCAGACAGTCTCATTCAAACAGCAATTAATTCTCAGAAGGTAATAGTTGCAACTGATTATGACAGGGAAGGTGAACTCATAGGAGTTGAGGCTCTGGAAATAATCAAAAATAAGACTCCGTTTAAGGGAGATATTCAAAGGGCAAAATTCAGTGCCCTCACCGGTGCTGAAATCAGGGAGGCCTTTGATAATCTCATAGCTGTTGATTATAATCTTTCAGACTCAGCAGAAGCAAGAGAAGAAATTGATCTTCTGTGGGGGGCGGTACTTACCAGATATTTTTCAATAATAACGGGAAGAATGGGAAAGGACTTCTTATCAATAGGAAGGGTTCAAACGCCAACCCTTGCAATAGTGGTTAAGAGGGAACTTGAAATTGAATCGTTCGTTCCAAGGCCATTCTGGGTCATTTCTGTTGATTTCCTTAAAGAAACACCTTTCAGGGGAACACTGGAAGAGGGCCCAATATTTGAGGAAGCAAGGGCAGAAAAGATATTAAGTGACATAACAGGAAAGAATGGTAAGGTTACTTCATTTGAAAAGAAAGAGGAGAGAATACCAAGACCACCGCCGTTCAGCACAACAGACTTCCTGAGAGAGGCATCCAGAATTGGGGTTCAACCCGGAAAAGCGATGAAAATAGCTGAAAATCTTTACGTCAAAGGTTATATAAGCTATCCCAGAACCGATAATACAGTTTACCAGAGATCAATCCCATTGAAATCCATAGCGGAAAAGCTTCTGGAGTCAGATTTCAAGAAAGAGGCACAAATGGTTCTTTCGCAGGATAAGATAAAACCCACAAGAGGAAGAACTGAAACAACTGACCATCCGCCCATATACCCTGTTTCTGTTCCTAAGAAGGGTGCACTTAAAGGTGACGAAAATAAGGTTTACGAACTCATAGTCAGGAGATTTCTATCAACCATATACCGTGATGGTATAAGAGAAGTAAAGACTGCAATAATTGATGTTGCGGGATACCCATTTAAAACATCAGGGTTGAGAATAGTCGATCCAGCCTGGCTGGAGATTTACACATACAGGAAAGTGAAGGAGATCGAGCATCCGGATCTGGTAATGGGAGAGGATGTAAAGGCAACCTCATGGAATAAGGATCGTGATGAGACAAAGCCTCCACCAAGATATGA
This sequence comes from Thermoplasmata archaeon, assembly GCA_021818675.1. Taxonomy (GTDB): domain Archaea; phylum Thermoplasmatota; class Thermoplasmata; order Thermoplasmatales; family Thermoplasmataceae. The sequence goes on from JAKATR010000068.1 coordinate 3,768, forward strand.
CATGGCATCTCTCATAAAAGAGATGGAAACACTGAGACTAGGAACCAAGAGTACAAGACACAGCATCATAGAGAAGCTTCAGGATCGGGGTTTCATCGAGGGAAATCCTGTAAGACCGACACCACTGGGTAAGGGTCTGATAAAGGCTGTTCTGACCGTTGATTCAAAGATATCAGAGCCTGATATGACAGCGGAACTTGAATCCAAAATGGATCTGATCACACAGGGAGAAATTACTCGAGAAGCGGTTGTAAATGAATCAAGGGATATGCTCAGAACAGTTCTAAAGAGTCTAGAAAAGGCAGAATCACAGTTAAAGGACAAAATAAAGAATTCCCTCAATGAAGGCATAGTTATAGGCAAATGTCCGGAGCACAACACTGATATAAAGGTCATAAAAAATCGTGAATATATCAAGATCAAATGTGTAACAGATGGTTGCAAGATCGATTACACTTCAAAGATTATGGGATTAATCAAGGAAACCGATAAGAAATGTGAAGTATGCGGATTGCCATTAATAAATATCATTAGAAGAGGGCAGTCTCCGGAATTGAGGTGCATAGATAAGGATTGTTCCTATAACAAAGATAAGATTACAATGGGCAAGTGCCCCAAGGACGGGGGGGATATGATCATAAGGCAGTCCAGATACGGAAAGAGATTTCTGGGATGCTCCAATTATCCAAAATGCACTAATACATATGCTTTGCCACAGAAGGGAACAGTGAAATTTACCGGGGAGTATTGCCACATCTGTAATTCACCTCTCATAATGGGATATATTGGTGCAAGAAGATGGAAGTTCTGTCCTGATATGAAATGTGAATACAACAAGAGGAAAGATAAAGTTGAAAGAAAAGAGAAGTCTGCAACTGCCTGAAATAACGGCGCTCATATTATTCGCTACCTCAGCCCTGGCGGGAATGTTCATAGCCTTTCTTCTGAATGGAATAACGCCTTCCTCATCATCAGGTAATCCTTCCAATGGGTTTGGTCTGGTTCTTTATTATATAGTTGCAGTTATTGTAATGTCTGCAATAATTGTATATTTTTCAAAGCGAAGAAAAATTGGAATTCTAAAGTATCTATTCGTTGGTTCCATGGTGCTGATCATTTTTCTTGTAACCTCAATCCTTGCCGCTTTCCTTCCTGTTGACATTTATGAATACTATGCGATCAGCTTTGCTGTCCCACTCCTATTTCTTTATGCTCTTCTTTTCAAAAACCACTGGATCATATCAGATATTGCAGGTCTCATTTCATCTGCCGGTCTGGCAGCATTCTGGGGCATTGATGTGGGCATATACGCTGCCCTTACACTCTTAGTTCTGTTTGCAGTATATGATTATATAGCCGTATACAAGACAAAGCATATGCTCACTATTGCGGAGGCTTCTGCGAATTCTTCCATACCGCTCTTCTTCATCATACCGAAAAAGGCTAATTTTAAGTTTAGTGGATTAGATCTCCATAAAGACAAAGAAGAGAAGGAAGAGAAGAGCGATGTGCTCATACTTGGATTTGGTGACATTGCACTTCCAAATGTGCTCGTGGTATCATCTTACCTCTATGGCGGTGCAAACTGGATATATTTTGCAATCCTTCCCCTGATTGGAGGAATTATTGGTATGATAGCATTGTTTCTCTATGTAAAGAGACCTGCACCCGGTCTTCCCCTGATAAACGGAGGAGTAATCGCAGGATTTGCAATAGCATTTCTTTACGTTCTGTTTGCCTTGAAATGAAAGCTAAGGCCTTTAAAATTTATTTCATATTCAGTGGAGAAAGACTCTTTTTCCAGTGAAAACCATACCGATTCCGGCATTCATGCACGCTTCAATCACTTCCTTATCTCTAATGGATCCACCGGGCTGTATTATGCTGGATATACCATATTCAGCGGCAATCTCCACATTATCCACAAATGGAAGATAGGCATCTGAAGCAAGAGATGATCCTTTGCTTTCACCTCCTGCTTTTGAAACGGCAATTCTCAAAGCCTCAACTCTTGAAGTTTGACCCGCTCCAATTCCAACGGTTCTTTTATCTTTAACGAGAACCATGGCATTGCTTCTGCAATGTGCAACGACTCTCCAGGCAAACAGCAAATCATCCATCTGTGTATTGTTCACATTCCCCGTTACAACCTTTAGTTCATCGGGGTTAGAATTTTGAACCGTTTGAACGAGAACTGAATTATAAATGCTTCTTATTCTCGTTCTTGACTGTCCTTTTTCATAGGTTACAATTCTCAGGTTCTTCTTTTTGGATATGATCTCCAGAGCTTCGCTGGAAAAAGAAGGGGCCATGACAACTTCAACAAAGAGATCTTTCATATTTTCCGCACATTTTGAACTGAACTCTCTGTTCAGACAAATTACGGAACCATATGCAGATTCCCTGTCTGCATTAATTGCATTGAGCAATGCTTCGTGTATTTCATTCGAAGTTGCAACACCGCTTGGGCTGTTGTGCTTCACAACCACCGCAGTAGGTTCAGTGAAATCATCACAGGTTTCAAGGGCAGAAGAAGCGTCGAGATAATTATTATAGGACATTTCTTTTCCGTGTTCCACCCTCCATTTACCTGTTCCCTGCAGTGGATATATGTACCCTTCCTGATCAGGGTTTTCCCCATATCTTAAACGCTTTCCCTTATTCAGAGCAAGAATAAAACTATCGGATTCCACTTGATATTTTTCGGCCAGACCTCTGGATATCATGGAATCATAAGCAGCTGTCAATCCAAAGGCCTTAACCGCAAGGCGTCTTCTAAGGTCTTCTGATATGGAACCAGATTCAGCTATATCCTGCTCCACCAGATGATAATCATCTGGTTCGACAATTACTGCAACCCTTGCATTGTTCTTTGCAGCAGCTCTGATGAGGCTTACCCCCCCAATGTCGATATTCTCAACCATACTGTTTAAATCTCCGTGGATAAGATGTTCCTCAAATGGATAGAGATTGCATATTACCATATGAAAAACAGGATATCCCATTTTCGTAACCGAATCATTATCGGTATCATTATCTCTGGAAAGCAGACCTGAGAAAATGGCTGGATGAAGCGTTTTAACCCTGCCATCAAGAAGGTTTTCGAATCCGGTAAGTTCAGAGGTATTCACACTTTTGATTCCATTGTCAGACAGAAACTTGAATGTTCCTCCTGATGCATATATCCTGTGGTCATTCCAATGAATATTTTTTAAAAACTCCGGCAGTCCTTTCTTGTCATAGACACTTATGAGAATGTTCATTTAATTAGCATCAATTCATGGGTTAAAACCTTATGAGAATTACTGGCAGTAATAAGTTTTATTTCAGGGTAATTTAAATGAATCAGCAACAAAACATTTTATAAAGAACGAAAATTAGCCGTGGAGATAACAATGGAAAGAAACATTTCTGTGGAAGCATTAAAGCAGACGGCAACATTTAACAGAGAAGTAGAACTCGTAGAAAGAAAGGGAATCGGTCATCCTGATAGCGTATCAGATGGCATTGCAGAAGCTGTCAGTCGCGAATTGAGCAAATATTATATTAAAAATTATGGAAGGATATTACACCATAATACCGATCAGGTTGAAATCGTTGGAGGACAGTCTGCACCCGCATTTAAAGGAGGGTCGGTCCTTGAACCAACATACATTCTTTTAAGCGGAAGGGCAACCACATCCGTAGATGGAGTGAGGATACCATTCAAATCCATATCAATAAAGGCAGCAAAGGAATACCTAAGGAGCAATTTCAAGCACCTTGATCTGGACGGCGACGTTATGATCGATTCAAGAATAGGTCACGGATCAGTGGATTTGAGAGAGGTTTATGACACGTCAAAGCACAGGGCAAATGACACATCATTTGGGGTAGGATTTGCACCTTTCACAGACACTGAAACGCTTGTGAAAGAGACAGAAAACTACATCAACGGAAAGCTGAAAGAGAAACTTCCGGCCATCGGATATGATGTAAAGGTTATGGGTTACAGACAGAAGGATGTAATCAACCTGACAATTGCTGCTGCATATGTGGACAAATTTGTGAAGGACAGCGATGAATATTTTTCAATCAAGGAAGAGCTGATTAATCTTATAACAGATAACGCCGTGAAGAGAACAGACAAGCAGGTCAAGGTTTTTGTAAATACTGCCGATAAGGAGGATGGAGTCAGAACCGGTCACTACCTCACCGTAACAGGATTATCAATGGAAAACGGAGACGATGGTTCCGTTGGTAGAGGAAACAGAGTGAACGGAGTCATAACACCATATAAACCAATGAGCATGGAAGCTGCCGCAGGAAAGAATCCAGTTACCCATGTTGGAAAACTGTACAACTGCCTTTCAAATATTATTGGAAACGAAATCGTGAAGGAATGTGGCGGAGATGTTCAGGAGGTCTTTGTAAGGATTGTCTCCCAGATTGGAAGGCCAATAGATTATCCCCATGTTGCAAGTATTCAGGTGATTTATGCTCCAAACGTTGATGAATCGAAGCACAAGAAAAATATCACCAGAATCGCAGATGAAAAACTTGCAAAAATTTCAGACCTGACAAACATGTTCCTGGAAGAAAAAATTAAGACCTTCTAGGCAACAAAATTTTAATCCATATAACCATCTATTTTTGTGAAATTTGGGAATTCTGAAGTTTATATTTTTAACGATGGCACATTCACACTGGATACCGGCGCAGCTTTTGGCATAATCCCCAAGAACGTATGGTCAAAACGCACATTGGCAAACGCAGAGGGAAGGGTTCCGCTCCAGACAAACATTCCAGTCATAGTCGGAAGTGAGAATGGCTTCATTATTGACACCGGGCTTGGAAAAAATCCAGATCCAATTAAGAGTAAATGGTTTCAGGTGGAAAAGAAAACTGATCTTGCGGATTCTCTCTCTGAAACAGGCATAGACAGGAAAATAACACATATTCTTCACAGTCATATGCATTTTGATCATATGGGCCACACATTCGAAAAGGATCAGGATCGCGCATACTTCCTGAAGGAAGCAGTTCCTGTTGTGAACAGAAAGGAGCTGATCAATTTCAAAAAGCCAAATGAATTCACCAAAGGGAGCTACCTTCAATGGCAGAAGGATTTTAGCAGGAGGAAAAGCAGAATAGTTGAAGGGACGACAAAATTATCGGGAGGTTTGAAAATTATAGAAACTTCAGGGCACACAAGCGGTCATTGTGCATTCCTCTATGAGGATGGTGACCATAAACTGACATATTTTGGTGATCTGGTTCCCAATACGTTCTACCTTAAGACAGGATATCTCACGGCAATTGACACATACCCCATGGATACCTTAATGCAAAAGAAAAAACTTATCAAGCAGGCAATAAGAGAAAGGAGACTATGTCTTTTCTCTCATGATATGATAGTAAGCGCTGCCTATCTTACTGGAGATGAATCAAATCCTGAAATTGAACCAGTAAATGTCAACGAATAGATCAGATCTTTGCTTCATTGGTTCCAGACAGAACCATATCCATAATTATTTCAGCTATGTCTATGGAATATAATCCTATTCTTGAAATCTCCTCAGCAATGGATGAAGATAAGAGGTTTGAATTTCCTGAAACTCTTGCCCTTATTTCATTTCGCCCGTCAACAATAACCTTTCTCGTTTCAATGAGAGAATTCAACGTTCCAAGATCTTTTCTGTTATATTGTTCAACACATTTCATAAACAGATCATTGTTTGACTTCAGATATTGAACAATATCTTTATCAATGCTATCATGCCGATCCTCGTCATTCGCCTCAAGAAACAGGCAGATATTAACCGTATGATCTGCAATTCTTTCCATAATTCTGGACAGGAGGAGCAGGAATATTACAGAATGGTCCTCTGCGGACTTTTTCATCACTTCCTTCATCATATAAAAATGATAGCGATCCACTTCATCATCTCGTGAAATGACGCTTTTTCTCAGTTCAATGTCATTTTCTTCCAGAACTCTAAGCGTATCAGTTATCATTGTTTCAACATTAAGGGCCATTCTCCTGAAAGCCTTGCTCATTGGAAAAGAGCTGGAATCAAGAACATTTTGAAGCATCATGCTCTTTGCAGTCTCCTCAAAAATCTCAACCCCCATTACGAGCTTTGAAAAGCTCTTAATTTCTGTTCTTGCCTTTTCATCCATATAGGACGAACTTCTCACAATCAGGTTGTCAAAACCTCCGATATAATATGAAGTCAGTGCTCTGTGGACTGCTTCTTTAGGGGTGTTAGGGCCTATCTCGAGTATTCTTGTTATTTCGTCCCTGGAGGACGAATCCTTTCTAAGGACGAGGCGGTTTCCAAGATCCTCAATTTGTATAGCGTTTCCTTTTTTTATGTTATTTCGGTTTGTCCATTCATGAGGTAATGATACAATGAAGGTTGCACCACCAGTTAACTGAACCCTCCTGTTATATTCGGCCATGCATGGAAATGGTTTAAGGTATAATTGAATTTACTGATTGAGATTTTTCTTTCTATAGGCATTGCTATGGGACAAACTTCTGGCAAACATAATACCTCCTGCCAGTATTATTTCAAAAAACAATACGTAAAGGGGAAGATAGTTTACCAGCAGGTAGAAGTAGAACAATTCTCCTGTGACGTCAAGCGGACCTTTGACTACGTTTGAAGTAATATTATAATTTGATTTCGACCCTATGAGATTTGTCTGAATATAATATATTCCACCAGGTAATGATGACAGAGTAAAATTAAGATAAACCATTCCAGATGCTGAAACGCTTATATCACTGAGATTATAATATTTATAAAGCGAAGCTCCTGAAATTGTGTCGCTTATAATGGCTATGGATGGCATATATGACTGATTGTTGGGAACAGATGTTATTACCGATGATATATTAAACTCATTATGAACCCCGTTGAATGGAGTAATAGTAGTTGTAATGGTGCCACCATTGCTTGTGCTGAGTGTCTGGGGACCGGGGTTTGTATAGGAATATGGGTATGAAATAGTTACTGCAAGTATCCAAATTACAAAGAACAGGGCGAGACCATACAGAAGTCTCTTTTTAACGCCGTAATATCCAGTATAATGCATGGAAAGAAAAACGGCAAACGGAATTATATACGGAATGAAGAGGTTCTGGAAATATATACCAAGAAATTCAAGTAAAATCGCAGATGATATGGCAAGAGCCGGCATAGCGATTTTCTGATTTTTATGGAGCCATTCATTTACAGTTTCCAAAGTTGTTTGCAATAGATTGCAATATCACTTTGCTATAAATATTGATTGAATCTTTTCTATTACTGAGTAGAATAGTTATAACAAGATATATTATTTAGAATAATATTTATAGGTATTACAGATTGACAATCAATGCTTCCAACCATTGAAGAAATAGGGAAAATGAGAAAGAATCTGGGCATAAGCCAGAAAGAACTTGCCAGAACCTGCGGTGTCAGCCAGTCGTATATAGCGAGGATGGAGAAAGGCTCCATAAATCCCACTTATGACAAGATCAGGAAAATCTATGATTATCTATCTGTATTCAGCAAGAAAGCAGAATCCTTTGATCTCATTGCCAGCAAGATAATGTCAAAATCTGTGATAACATGCCACTTCAATGATCCAATCATTTCTGCTCTTAACACAATGAGGGAAAAAGGATATTCACAGCTCCCTGTTGTGAATGGAGAAAACAAAATAATGGGCACAATCACGGAAGCGGATGTAAACGAGATACTTCTGAAGGGAACTCCCATTGAATCGCTAAAAAATCTAAGCGTGAGAAAAGTTATGGGGCCTTCACTTCCACAAATGCCTATGAATACACCGGTAAGCGTCATATACCCCATATTGAGGTTCTCCAACGCAGTTATCGTAATGGATGGTGGGGAACTGAAAGGAATAATATCAAAGGCTGATATACTGAAGGCAGTAGAGTTATATGGTGAACGTCCTTTATGAGATAATACAGGGAATTATTCTCTTTATCCCGGCATTTATCGCAAATCCCGGTGCTGTGGTAACAGGTGGAATTGGAAAGATGGACTTTGGAAAGAATTTCATCGACGGCAGGAGAATTTTTGGCGATGGGAAAACCATAAGTGGTTTTTTTGGGGGGTCATTCATAGGTATAATCTTTGGATTGATCATTTTTGAGGTTATATTCATTACAAAAGCGGTTTCAGTAAACTATGGAAGCAACATTCTTGAAGCTGTTTTACCCATTTCTGCAATGAGCTTCGGTTCTCTTATAGGGGACCTCCTTGGATCCTTTTTCAAAAGAAGAATTGGAATGAAGAGTGGTTCCAAGGGAAATTTGCTGGATCAATGGCCTTTCGTACTTTCCGCCACTCTGTTTATATTCACATTCTCCCGTGGTTTCTTCTATGCTGCCTACCCTTATTTAATTCCAATCATTGTTATTCTTGTACTTACACCTCCTCTCCATAGATCAGTAAATATATTGGCGTTTAAATTACACAGGAAGGATGTACCTTGGTAGACGAATACAAAATGGTTGTAGCCATTAGAAAGGATCTGGACATTGGAAAAGGCAAGATGGCAGCACAGGTGGCTCATGCTGCAGTGAATCTCGCACTATATTCAGAAAAGAAGAACAAGAAGGTCTTCAGGAACTGGGAATCATTGGGTGCAAAGAAAGTCGTGGTAAGAGTTTCAGGACTTGAAGAGCTGTACAGACTTAAACAGATGGCTGAAGACAAAGGTCTACCAACGTCATTAATATCTGATGCAGGGTTGACTCAAATTCCTCCTGGAACTGTCACATGCCTTGGAATAGGTCCTGCAGAATCATCTGTAATAGATGATATCACCGGAAATCTTCCATTATGGTAGGCGCCATATTTCGCAATCCATTTAAGATTCATATGAATCTTTCAAATTGTTAATCACAAAATATAAGAAAATCTGTTTCCACAATAAATAAATTAATATCAGCGGTTTGTCTAAAGAAAAACATTGGTACTGGGTAGAAAGAAAAAGGAAGAAAAACCATCTCAAAATCTGCAGCAGCCTATATCTTATGCCGGTGGTTCAAAATCACCGGAGATTAAGCCGCCAAAAGATAAGAAAACAAGGAAAGCCAGCGACAGACCTGAAAACGAGACTACAACCAAATCAAGACAGGTAGTCAGCAGCCCAATTGTTGAGCAACCAAAAGGAAAGAGATCTTTACTTCAACTTCTGGGGATAAAGAAACCTGAACCACAGATCAAAGACGAGAAAATCACATGGGAAGAATTTGTAAAAATGTTTTTCGAAGGAAGAACCCATACGCTATATGGACAAATCCTGAACATTTTCCTGGCAATATTTCTCATAGTTCTTTTCAGGGCATCAAGCAATCCACTTCTTTTCATAGTACCTTTGCTCATACTCATAGTGGCAGTTGGTTCTGCAGTTGATATAACCGCACATTTGTGGTATCATTAAAAACTTATATAATCAGAATTACGGGCACACATAAACTTATTATTTTCAAGCAAGCTTCATTGAAAAGAGGATGCCGTGAGCCGGGATTGAACCAGCGACCTCCAGATCTTCAGTCTGGCGCTCTCCCAACTGAGCTATCACGGCCTAAAGCCCTATATTTTATCGTTATTAATAACTTTGCAGAGCTTTCAAAGAGGATTTTTATCTACATATTAACCTTTGCAGAACAGTAATGAATAACAGAGAAAAGATTATTATATAACGGAAAATGAGAACAAAAGTGAAAGCAAAACTTTTGATGGTTGTAGGTACTGCTTCAGGATCAGGGAAATCTACTCTGACGATGGCTCTATGTAATCTCCTGAGGAAATCTGGTTTTACGGTCTCTCCATTCAAAGCAATTAATATATCACTTAATTCGGTGGTTACTACAGAGGGCTCGGAGATTTCTAGAGCACAGTGGCTTCAGGCTATTGCCTGTGGTAAGGTACCAAACTCTGAGATAAACCCTTATTTAATCAAATACGAGGGAAATGGAAGAGCCCAGCTTATTGAGAACGGTAAATCATTAGGTTCGATGACTCATAACGATCTCTCACATTATATGGAAATAAACGCTAAGAATAACATACGCTCGGCAATAAATCATTTAAGAGATAGCAATCAAATAGTAATAATCGAGGGATCAGGGTCACCGGCTGAAATAAACAGAAGTGGTGAGGATTATGCAAACACCTTCATTCTCAGAGAGTATTCTCCTGCAACCATTCTCATTACAGATATAGAACAGGGGGGTGCATTTGCTTCTTTATATGGTACCTATCTTCTTATGGAAAACAGGAAAATGCTGAAATGGTTTGTTGTAAACAGAATGCGTGGAAATCCAGATGTGCTGAATACAGGAATAGAGAAGCTTGCTGAACTCACAGGGATTCCAACACTTGGGGTCATACCCAGAATTGAAGAAATAATGCTCCCCGGAGAAGACGGAAACGATTATTCAAACAGCAGGATCTTTGGAACAGATGTATGCATAATCAGGTACCCTATGATGGAAAATCTCAGTGAAGTGGATCCATTAACGGCATTTGGTATAGGATATAACTATGTCAACAGGAATAATAGAAATCTTCTAAAACTGGCAAAAGCTATAATTCTTCCAGGCTCAAAGGATGTATTCTTTGATTTACAGTATTTAAGAGACAATGGGATAGACGAGATATTAAGAGAAAGAGCTGCTGCAGGGGTGAAAATACTTGGTATATGCGGAGGTTACCAGATGCTTTCAAGTATAATAGAAAACAGCCAGAGGAAGGATGAACCAAAAAAAGTATCTGGTATAGGACTTTTGAGAGTCGACTTCTCTTACTTTCCAGAAAAGACATTAAAAAGAACAAATTTTACTATTTACGAATCAAACAGGGATACAAAATCCCAGGGGTATGAAATACACTTTGGAAATGTAATTAAAAACTATGAAAGACCACTGTTCAGAACAGAAGATGGTTCTGAAGGAAGTATCAACGAGTCAGGTAATGTTTTCGGTACAAATATTCATGGATGCATGGAAAGCGCAGCTTTTATTGAATATCTTCTGAATATTCACATTGATGAAACTTATGGGGAAAAACTAAACAAAGAAATTAACAGAATTTCAGAGATCATAGGGAACTCCATAGATTTGAAAACACTCATCTCATATCTTTCATAACAGAAAAGATAATCAAAGGTTCAACATTGAAAAAGAGCTACCGAATTAACAGAAAAAGACTATATTATTAGTTGTAGTTCAAGTATGATGATGCCCGGCAAAATGAATTCAAGAGAAATGAGAAGAATGATGTCTCAGATGGGTATAAAGTCCACTGAAATGACCGATGTAAAGAGAATTGTCATGGAAGGGGAAGCAAAAAATTATGTTATTGACAATCCGGAAGTGGTCATGATCGAAGCACAGGGACAGAAAAGCCTGCAGATCGTGGGGAATATCCGGGAGGTCGCAAAGACACAGGCAGCTAAAAAACCATCAACAGAAGTAACCTTTCCAAAAGAAGATATAGATCTGGTAATGAGCCAGGCAAACGTTACCAGGGAGAAAGCTGTCGAAGCCCTGAAAAAAGCTTCAGGAGAACCTGCCCAGGCCATAATAGATCTGAGCCAATGATTGATTTAAAAAAAGTTATTGCAGGGTATTCCCCAGATACCGCTGAAATAGAATCTGTCAGGAAACTCTCAGATGACCTTATGAGTAAAATAAGGGAATATTGCAGGATTCACGGCATTAACGCAGATCCGCTTCTTGTAGGCTCATCATCCAGAGGCACTTCGCTAAGGGGTGCAGATATAGATATATTCATCAGATTCAAAAGAAGCTATGGGATCAGGGAAATGGAGAAACTGGGCCTGGAGATAGGTCATTATGTATTAATGGAAGGGGTCGAAAAGTATGCTGAGCATCCATATGTGTCTTCAAACGAATTCGGGAGAAAGGTGGATGTAGTACCATGTTTCATGATAGATAACGCAACGGAACGCATCACTGCTGTAGATCGAACCCCTCTGCACAGTGAATATCTTAAGACCCACCTCACAGATCAGCAAAAGGATGAGGTAAAACTTCTGAAGTTGTTCATGAGAAAACAGGGAATTTACGGTTCCGAGCTAAAAACGAACGGTTTCTCAGGCTATGTTACAGAACTTTTAATCGTTAATTACGGTTCATTTTTATCTGCAATTACCCATATTTCAAATCTAAAAGGGAAGTTGGTCATAGGAGAACCTGAGGCAACAGGGAAGTTTGCCTCCCCTGTAATAATAATAGATCCAACAGATCAACAGAGAAACGCCGGGGCAGCTGTATCATTAACTGCCCTTTCAATTCTGAAACTTTGCGGGAAAACCTTTCTGAGAGAACCATCCGAATCTTATTTTGGAATGGAACCTGACAAAAAGCCTTCCAAGAATGTTGACAGAGGCACAATATTTTACATAATAAGGTTAAAGAGACCTGAAATAGTGGACGATATCATCTTTCCCCAGGTTCAGAAAATGATCTCATCAATAACCAGAGCCTCGAAAGAATACAGTTTCAATATAATAAATTCCGAATATTCAGTGGAAGACGAGATCCAGGTTTTGTTAGAACTTGAAACGGATATTCTGCCTGAAGTTAAGCTGCACAGTGGACCACCCGTTGAAAGTGATAATGTTATTCCCTTTTTGGAAAAAAATAGCGGAAATGATGTTATGAGAGGTCCATATGTAATTGATGGAAGAATTTACGTAGAGTTGAAAAACAGCATGAACGTTTATGATCAAGCACTCGCTAAAATACTTGAGAATGCAGATCTTGGCAAACACATAAATAAAATGAAGGGGGAATTTAAAATTCAGCGTTATAAGGGTAAATTGCCAGATCTGAAGGTATCCATAAACTTTTTATCAAAAAGGAATCCTAATTAGTATTATCCACCAGAGAATACTTCCAGAAGCACAAGATCATCATCTGGATTTACCATGTCATCTGAAGTTGCAGGATTTCCATTTAAAATAGCAACAAACCTCTCTCTTGAGATTAAGAATGAAGTCATAAGGTCATTTAGCTTTAGGGCTGTATCGATTGATTTTTGTTCCGACTTTCTGCCAATAATTCTGATCATATCGAACCTTACAGCCCCGGGCAGATTCGAACTGCCGTCGTCGGATTCAAAGTCCGATATGCTTGGCCACTACACCACGGGGCTCTAAAAATTTATGGTGTAATTTTTATTGCTCTTGTTGGGCAAACGCTTTCGCAAGCCATACAGAAAATGCATTCGTTTTCCCTTACAGGATCGCACTTGTCAGTTCTGTACTTATTATATAGGGTCTTATCTCCAGATATATCCTTATCGTTGCCTGTTCCCATCTGACCCGGGTTTAACTGCCATTCATATAGACTAACAGGGCAAACATCCATACATGCACCATCTGCTACGCATGACTCCCAGTCAACTGCAACCTTAGTACCATGGATGCCGTTTTTAATGGGGTATGGTTTTCCATCAGCGTCCATCCTCTGCTTTCCTTCCGCTCTCACTTCGTGATCATGATGCTTTCCCGTCACCGGGTAGTTCTCAATATCTTCTGCGAAGTTCTCATCTATGGGCTTTGGTTTATAATCAAGGGATTCAATCTTTACCACGTTAACACCTCTTACGACATTGCCACCTTGATATATAATTATTTGCACAGAAATCAGCTAAATAAGGCATTTAATGAGGTATAATTCCACGGAAAAAAAGGTTAATATCTCAAAAAATCATTTGAAAAATTGCAAAATATTGAAAAAAATTCAAATTGATATATTTTTATTTTATAATGCTATATTCCCTCATGGAAAACCCTCAAGAAGGAATGGTTGATCGCAAGGGAATAGGGGAATTCGTAAATACGCTCATAAGACAGTTCAAATTTAAGAGGGAAGACTTCAGAACTATTGGACCCATGGGAGGTTTCACATCTCTCATAGATCTAGGAAATATAGCTATTGCAATGAATACCGATGGAGTTGGAACCAAGGTTCTGATTGCAGAAGAGGTATCAAAGTGGGAAAGCATTGGAATAGATTGCATAGCTATGAATGTCAACGATACAATAACTGTTGGTGCTGAGCCAATTGCCATGGTTGATTATATATCTCTAAAGAAACCAAACCAGGAAGTGGCAAGACAACTGGGAATAGGCCTGAATGTAGGCGCACAAATTTCCAACATCTCAATAGTTGGAGGAGAAACTGCAATGCTTCCAGACCTTGTGAAGGGCACAGACGTATCTGGAACAGTTCTTGGCATAGTGCATAAGAACCAGATTGTAACAGGTGAATCCATTAAAGAAGGAGACATTATTTTTGGCCTACAAAGCAGTGGGCTGCACTCAAACGGCTTTACCACGGTAAGAAAAGTTATTAAAGACAACGAAATAAATCTCATGGAGCCTTTTCCAGGAGAGACGAAGAAGGCACACGAAATTCTGCTGGAACCTACCAGAATATATGTAAGAGAAATTCTTGATTTGATGAGTATAGTAAACATCAAAGGAATGGCTAATATAACTGGGGGTGGCCTAAAAAATCTTGTCAGAATGAAAGATATGAAATATGTCATAGATGACCCGATTGAACCTCAAAACGTGTTTACTAAAATTATGGAGCTGGGTTCTCTTGATTATAACAGCATGTATGAAATTTTCAATATGGGAATTGGATTCGCCATTGTCATAGATCAGGAGGATAAGAGGGATTTTGTAAGTACAATCAAGAACCGTTTGCCATTTAAAGAAATTGGTCATATTGAGAATGGATCTGGGATTACTGTACCAAAGTTCGGAGTCGAATTAGCAGGTTATTATTGATTCGAATCTACAGTTATTCTCATTAATTTAAACATAAAGTCTATTAAATAAATAGAAATGTTAATTTATGAAAATAATAGCGGTAGTAGATGAAGAGAGAATGATAACTCCATTGGAATATGGGAACACAATAGTTCAGATAGATACTGAAACTGGAGAAAAGAAACATTACCAAAATCCAGGATTCGGTTCACCTTTTCAAGGCAAAGAGAGATCAATGATGGGTATCATTTCTCTGAATCCTGATGCAATAATAGTCAAGGAAGGGGTTCTTTGCCCTGGTTCTTACCATATGTCTCTGGGTAAAATGAAATACATTCC
>JAKATR010000015.1 GCA_021818675.1 Thermoplasmata archaeon
TGTCTGAAATAGACAGTTTCCTGAATCACAACCCAAAGTATGGGAACCGTTCCGAATTCCTAAGGAACAGCGCCCTTGAATTTATTGCAAATAACAGGATTAAATTAACTTCTGGCTCACAGATTTGTATGGATCTACCACCAGCTTATGAAGAGATATTGAATTCTATTGTTGATGAAGGCTATTTTAGAAGCACCAATGAATTAATATCAGCCATTATCGCCAGAGCATTTGATGAGAATCTTGTAAAAGAGCTGGTCAGGGTAAAGAAAGCTTCAACCAGGGATTTAAGAGGAATAGTTGGTAAGGGGAACATAAGAGAAGAGGGCACTTTTGACTTAAATAGAGATAGAAAAAAGAGGTAACATGATGATGGAAGAGATTTTGAGAAGCAGGAGAAAGCTGGAAATAGGCCTTGTGTCAGAGGGTTTTGGCAGATGGAAATGTGCACTTATCTTCATAGGTGAGGGTGTAACTGACTTGCAGAATAAAGTCAGAATGAAAAATGATGCGTCTGGATTCTTCTATTCATCAATACAGGGCGTTGAAAAAGGTCAAAGCATAGTCATTGGAAATACTTCAAGAAGTGTGGGATATATTGAAGATACCAGTAAGAAGGATACTTACGAAGTTCACTGGGAAGGTACAAGGTATAATGGTATGGACATGAAAAGTACATCATGTGCATTCAAAGTAGATACTATGTTATCACACATGGAATACAACAGACTAACGGAGTGTATACTTAGTGAAGTCGATTCTTCGCATTCATTTATCCTTGTATCTGATTTTGCACAGAGATATTCAAGGGAGTTAACAGGTATAATAGCACATAAAATGGTAAGAAGAGGAGTTGCCTTATCCGTTATAATATCAATGCCTGAAAGGGATCATCCAGAGTTCTATGACTCCAGAAATGAACTTAGAGAACTCAGGAATCTTACAGACAATATCACTGATATTAATAGAACCTCTCCAATTTCCAGGAGTTCCTTGGGCTATCATGGCGTTAGCAGCCAGAGCGATAAAATTCAAAAATCAGTTGGATCAGCAATATCAAAAATTAAGGAAATTTTGAGGTGAAAATTGATGTTTCATGAATTTATGATGTAAAAACTCAAATATATTTTTAATTAAAAAATTAAATTTTATGGTAAATTTCTGGCTGGACCATTGTCCTGTCACAATAGACACATCTGAGTATCAAAGGGGCTTTTGATTCAACTCTGAATTCTGCATTAACAGGCTCCTTATTGTTTGATATGCAGTTCTGGTTTGAACATTTGACAATTCCAATGATACTATCAGGAATTTCTACTTTGAATTTCTTTTCGATTTCAAAGTTTTTAATTATATTTATTGTGGCACCTGGAGAGACGAGTGATATTCGATCGAGTTCTCCCTTCTTCAAAACCCTTTTCTCAATTTTCACCACGTCCTTGAATGTATTCATTGTTTTGCTTTTTACATTCATTAATACACTTACAGTGAATTCTTCTCCTCCGCTAATTCCAAGTGTGGAAAGAACCTTGAGCGCTTTCCCATGATCAATATGGTCAATAACGATTCCATCTTTGATCTTGCTTACCTTCAGTGTGCTTTTATTGTTCTCTTCCATTCAGTTCACCCCCAGCATTTTGCTGATAAGAGCCATTCTTACGGGAACCCCGTTTGCCGCCTGCTGGAAATATCTTGCATTTATGGTTCCATCCACATCTGGCGATATTTCATCGATTCTGGGAAGAGGGTGCATTATAATTGACCCTTTCTTCATGGCCTCTGTTGTTTCTATGTTTATGGAATAAGCACCAATAACGCCCTGATATTCGTTGGGGTCAACAAATCGTTCCTTCTGGATCCTTGTTACATAAAGAACATCAGTCTTTGGAAGAACAGCATTAAGGTCTCCTGACACATTCACTTTGAAATTCTTCGACAATGCTGAGATAACATGTTCGGGCATTTTTAATGTATCTGGAGATACCAGATTGACGGTTGACTTAAACCTGCTGAGCATTCTTACCAGTGAGTGTGTTGTTCTTCCATATTTCAGATCACCAAGAATGGTTATTGTCAGGTTATCGAACCCACCAAATTCCTTCCAGATCGTATATAGATCAAGAAGGGTTTGCGTTGGATGCTGCCCGGAACCGTCCCCACCGTTAATAACCGGAACCGAGGAGAACCTGGAAGCCAATCTGGCAGATCCATCCAGAGGGTGTCTTATAACTATAATATCTGAATATGCAGAGGCCATTCTCATGGTGTCGGCAAGTGTTTCACCCTTGGCAGCAGAACTTGACTTGGGTTCCGGCACTGAAATCACAGAACCACCCAATCTGTGCATAGCACTTTCAAAGGATAATCTCGTCCTGGTGCTTGGTTCGTAAAAGAAGGTTGCCATAATCTTTGATTCAAAATCAGAAATTCTTTTTCCAGATTTTAAAAGATTTTCATACCTCTTTGCCAGTTCAAATATTGCAAACATCTCGTCTGTTTCAATGTCGTCTACAGATACAACATCTCTTTGTTTAAGCATTAAAAATAATGATGTTAGCTTGATATATAAATCTGGTCAGAAATTTCAATGATTCTAAATATTCTGCCCCGACTGGCTCAGTTTAACATTAGATTCAGGCATTTCTATACTTGTTTTTGAAACCTTGAAATAGGTAATAAGTGAATATAGCGATGCCAGAAAGATAAGGAATGAAGCCATTGCCCCAAATATAATTATCTTGATTCTGTCCTTCTTCACGTTATTCATGGCAACTGCAAGAAAAATAAATGATCCTCCGCTCCCCATAATTGAAGTAAGTGCATTTAATGGTCTCTTGAAATCCAGTATTGAAAATCTCTCTATTGACATCATGGTTGCCAGAATATCGTAAGTTCCAGAATGAAATAGAATGTGCAGGTAGAAAATGCTTCTGATTGCAAGTGCCAGAGCAAACAAGATTGGCATGGCAAATGTCATTATCATTTCGAGTTGGTAAAAATTACCAGCTTTTTTGGCTGTCCCGTTTTTGAAGTTTGCAAACAGCGATCTCCATGAATTTCTTGTCCATCTTACCAGTTGTTTTGAGAATGCCTTTACTGTTCTTTTAGCATTAACATATACTATAACGTCAAAATCCTTTGTTGCCAGATATCCCTTTCTTATAATGAGTGAAGTAAGCTCAGAATCGTCCCCTCCACCTTCATAGGGTATATTGCCATTTATTCTTAGATTCCGGAATTCCGCGGAAAGAATATGATCCCTTATCAATTCGGTTCGGTACATTGCACATGCACCATCAAGCAGTGATACACTTCCATGAATGCTCATTGCCCTCATTATGGTCTCCTTGGAACGTTCAATGAACTCCGATGCATATGAGATTTTGTTTTCATTCTGAAGAATAACACCTACGTTCGCTCCCACTCCTCCTACATCCGCTGTGAAATTGTTGAGCAACTTTCTGACCCCACCATCTTCAAGTATAGCGTCAGCATCAATAAGCAGAGTAAATTTTGTATTCACCTCTGACATTCCCTTTGCGATCGACTCCCTCTTTCCCATGTGGGCGCCGTTTTTTAAAAGAATAACGTTTGGAATTGATTGCAAGGTATTGTAATCTTCACTGTTACCGTCAACAACTACAATGATATTGCTAACCTGATTTGCCAGTGAAGAAAGACTTTCGTAAAGATGTTGGGGATCTTCTGAATAGACAGGCATGATTGCAGTAACATCGTTCTTTGAAAAGTTGACTATAGCGTAACTTTTCTTCACATATTTTGAGGCATAGGCTGCATTGAGAATGTAAAAGAGCATTGATGCCACTGAAATGAGCAAAAGTATGGTTATAATGGTCAGAAAACTGAAATTCATTATTATGTATGTAGTGCGCTCGAGAATTTAAATTTATGGAACAACATATTAGTACAACATCTCCAATCAGGTTCATTATGGTACTATAATCTTTCAGGAGTGGATCAATTATAGCTTTCCATTGCACCCTCATCACCACAAAGCCAATCCTTTTAATTTCCGCAGTTATATCATAAGGAACATTGCATGGTGCAGGATGATAAGACTGTCTATAAAAATATACAGCGCGAAGCCTACGAATTTGGTATTGGTAGAACCCCAATTTTTTCCTTTTCACATGAAAATGGTTCCAATATATACGCAAAACTGGAATCGTTCAACCGGTTTGGATCTATCAAGGACCGCGCTGCCTTTTTCATGATAAAGAAAGCGCTCAATGATTCCGGGGATAGCATCAGAAAGGTAATAGTTGAAGGAAGTTCTGGGAACACCGGCATCGCCATTGGAAATATTGCAACAGCTCTTGGCCTTAAAGCAGAGATAATAGTTCCGCCAGCCGTATCAAAGGGCACAATGAATGAACTACAAAAGACTGGCGCGAAAATAGTTTTAAACAGAGAAGGCACAAATCCTGTAAGCACTGAGGGTGCTATCAATCAGGCAAAGAAAAAAGCTAAGGAAAACCCGGAACTGTATATCAACCTGTATCAACATGGAAATGAGGCAAATACAAATGCCCATATCTATACAACCGGTCCTGAAATTGAAGAAGCCCTGGGAAAACTCCCTGACTATGTTGCCATAGGTATGGGAACAGGCGGTTCCATTACAGGCATTGGTAAATATTTCAAAGAAAGAGACAAAAAAATCAAAGTTTATCTGATTCAGCCTGATGAAAGCAGCTTCATTCAGGGATTGAGGAATTTTGTAAGCGCAAAGGACAAGAAGATCGTGCTCGATAATATCGATCTCATTGATGGTTTTCTTACTGTCACTGCTGAAAAAGCCTTTGGAGCAGTTAAGCATCTTGCTGAAAATTATGGAATATATGTGGGCCATTCTTCTGGAGCCAATTACTATGGTGCTATGGAACTTGCAAGATCTTCTGGTCCAGCTGATATTGTAACTGTGTTTCCAGATAATGGAATCAAATACCGTGAGATCTATCTGTCAAAGAATATTTTTTCGGAAGAGGCAATCAATCGCCTTGAGGAAAAGGCTGGGAGAATTCCTTCCGGTTCAATTTTAATGAATGATGAATTTAAATTTTAAAAAAAATTGGCTTATCTCCCTGTGAAGTGTGCCTTCCTTTTTTCAATAAAGGCGCTTGCCCCTTCTTTCTGATCAGATGTTTCAAAGATCTTTCCAAAATATTCGGCTTCCTCTTCAAAGAGTCTGTCGTTTCTCTTTCTAATAAGCCTCTTGATGTATTTGAGTGCAATTGGTGGAAGACCTGCATATTCCTCTGCAATCTGTTCGGCAAATTTCACAGGGTCATCAGATGTGTAATTTACCAGACCAAGATTCAGGGCTTCTTCTCCTTTGATCTTTCTTCCCCTTGATACGAAATCAAAAGCTATCGATTCACCAAGCAATTCTTTCATTCTTTGCGTTCCGCCAAAACCCGGAAGGATACCGAGAGTTACCTCTGGAAGACCAAGAACCGCGTCCTTTGTTGAAATTCTCAAGTCACACGCAAGGGCAAGCTCAAATCCGCCACCAAGAGCATATCCATGAATTGCTGCAATCACTGGCATTGGATGCTGGGCAATGAAATGCATGATATCGTTTCCCCTTGTGGAAAAATGGAATGCGTCTGAAGGTTTCATTTCAAGGAACCCTTTAATATCAGCCCCGGCTGAAAATGCCTTGTTCCTTCCCGCTATAATTACTATCTTCTCCGGGTTTGCTCTTATTGCCTCATAAATCTCCTCCATGGTATCCATATTCAACGGGTTTAGAGGTATTTCCCTTCGTATCCATATTTTTATCAGTTTTTCAGACTTTTCTACTTCTATATTATTCATTTTTCACCATCCTCAATATTTATAAAATCCTTCCCCAGATTTTCTTCCTAATTTACCGGCGTATACCATATTTCTAAGAAGTACTGGCGGTTTATAGTGCGGGTCGCCAAATTCCCTGAATAAAACCTCCATAATATCATATACAACATCATTTCCGATGAAATCACACAACGTAAGCGGACCCATTGGATGATTGAGACCCAGTTTGATTGTTTTGTCAATGTCCTCCACACTTCCTATCCCTTCCTCAAGACATACTATGGCTTCCCTGAGCATGGGCATAAGAACCCTGTTTGAAACAAAGCCGGGATAATCATTTACAATCACCGGTTCTTTTCCAAGCTGCCTGGATATTTCCGAGATTTTGTTTCTGGTCATTTCTGATGTCCTGTTTCCGTTTACAATTTCCACAAGTTTCATGATTGGAGGAGGATTGAAAAAGTGCATGCCTATGAAATTTTCAGGTTCTTTCACAAATGATGAAAGAAGACTGATAGATATTGATGAAGTATTGGAACCGATTATGGTTCCGCTTGATACATTTGAAGATACCTTTGCCAGGATGTCCTTCTTCACATCCAATCTCTCAAATGCAGCCTCAACAACCAGTTGTGAACCCTTAAGATCATCGTATGAACTGCTGAATTTGATCAGACCAAGAATTTTATCAGGAGTGGAGTTAATGCTACCTTTTTCCGAAAGTTTTGCCAGTGATTTTTCAATGTTAGCTTTTCCTTTTTTTACGGCTTCTGGAAATATATCTATGAGCGTTGTCTCATAACCTGACATTGCGAAAACCTGTGCAATGCCGCTGCCCATTGTCCCGGCACCTATGACAGATACTTTCAATATATCGCCTCCAGCGTCAATGTGTGGGCTCCTCCTCCACCATGGCAGATTGTTGCCAATCCGCTGTCAAGCTTTCTCTCTCTCATTGCATGTATAAGCGTTACCAGAATTCTTGATCCGCTATTGCCAAGTGGGTGACCGATTGCAACGGCTCCACCTCTAACATTGAGCAATTCTGGTTCTATGGAAAGCTGGTTCCTGACCACTATTGATGCAACTGAATATGCCTCATTATGTTCAAAAATATCGTAATCTCCTATCTTTTTACCCTGCTTTTCCAGCAGTTTCTTTGTTGCGGGCACTGGTGCTTCAACAAAATCATTTGGCGCCATGCTTGCTGACATGAATCCGGTGATCCTGGCGATTGGCTTGAGATCGTATTCCTTCAATGCTTTTTCAGAAGCTAAAAGAAGTGCTGATGAACCATCAGAGAGCTGCGAACTATTTCCTGCAGTTAAAATTCCTTCTGGTCTAAAGGCGGGCTTGAGCGCTTCAAGTGATTCTAATGTTACCTCGCGTAACCCTTCGTCCATGGCCAGTTCATCCATGTGAATGAGTTCGTCCTTATTGAGACCAGATTTATTGTACTTTGAGGCCAGCTGAAAGCTTCTCAGAGAAAATTCATCAGCTTCCCTTCGGGTTATACCATATTTCTTTGCTGTTTCCTCGGCATAAATTCCCATATGATCCCCATGAAGACCCTCGAGCAATCCGTCTTTAAGCATGGAATCCGCTAGTTCCATGTGCTTATTCGTTAGATGCTTAACCCCCCATCTGAAATCGGAATCCATCATGAACGGCGAGTTGCTCATGCTTTCAACGCCTCCTGCGATTATAAGATCCTTTTCACCAAGCATCATTTCCCTGGCTCCGGATTCAACCGCAAGCATTCCGGATGCACACACAACATTAACCGTATACTTTGTTACTGCATCAGGAAGACCAGCCATTGATGCACACTGGCCAGCAAGGTTTTGGCCATTTCCAGCTTGAATTGTGTTGCCCATGATTACCTCTTGAACCGTTGACGGATCTATTTTGGAGAACTCCAAAACGCCCTTTATTGACAGTGATCCAAGAGAATTTGCCCTTATTCCCTTGAGCGATTTCCCATATTTGCCTATTGGAGTTCTCTTTGCGGCTACAATATAAACTTCATTCACAAGTATCCATACCCGATTGAACATTTCTTAATATTCTTTCTTGAAAGTGTATATTCAATTATTACAAATGAAAAAAATCATAATCCTCCATTTATCAGTACCTGTTGTTACAGGAGATAGCTTCTGAAAGCTTCTATCCCAAGTATATTGATTATGGAGATATGAAAGTATACAATGATTTCCTAATCTCTGTATGTGGTGTAAAAAATTCAGAGAATAAATTTAAAAATTATACCTGACCAGTAAATTCCATTTCTTTTTGTGTCCTTGTTCTCTTTTTAATTATATATCTGGTGACATACCCAGATATAAGGTTAGTGTTCTTCTTTGATGAACCTACAATAGCAGCAGAAATTATTTTTTTATTGTGATTGAAATCCTCGTTGAAAGTCTCAGGATTTGATTCCACTAAACTGATTGCAATTCTTTTGACATACTGCGGTCTTATACTTCCCATTCAAACCAGTATTTCTGGTAACTATAAAAATATATCATGCCTGTTGATTCAATGGAACTACCAAAACTGGCAACGGTGATAATTTTATGATTTCTGAACTTACTGAGCCCAGAATGAATTTGCTTATTCCAGACAACCTTCTTGTCCCAGAAACAATTAAATGTGCACCAACTTCACCTGCAGTTTGAACTACGGTTTTAGCTATATCCTCGCCCGGAGAATCTTTTTTGATAAAATTTATGTTAACTCTCATCTTTTCCACAATTTCCATAGCCCCTGCCTTTACGTGATTTGAGATATCTTCCTGTTCGGTATAAACAGTCTCCGGTATAAAAGTGTCCACACCGGTTGCACCACGCATAATTCCTGGGTTTACGAAAAGAATGGTGTATTCCTCACATATATCCTTAAATTTCATTGAATAAGATAGCGCTTCCCTTGCATTAGGAGAGTTGTCAAATGCTACTAAAATTTTCATTTTCAATGATATTAGAATAGAGTTATATATTAAGGTTATGGCATCATACATTATGTTAAGTAGTTTCAATTGACATATACCTCCGAAAGGAGGATTACTGTGGTGAGCACTCAATTATCAAACAAATGTTCAGATCATTGAAACTAACTCATGATCCATAATGAAAATTATGGAAAGCCGGTATGTTGCCCATATTGAATTTCTAAAATAGATGTGTTTAGAGCCAGCCTTTCTTCTTTCCTGATTCTTCCCGGAACTGCTCCAGTAAACTCTTTTGAGCACTTGTTAGCTTTTTTGGAACTGCAATTCTGATTCTTATGACCAGATCGCCATTTCGGCCTGTATTTACATTCTGGAAACCCTCGCCTCTTACTCTCACCAGATCCATTGGCTGGGTACCGGCAGGAACCTTTACTGTAACCTTTTTTCCAAAAACATCTATTTCGTTTTCAACCCCAAGTGCAGCGTCTGGAAAAGATATCTCCATATCTGTTACTAAATTATCCTCGCTTCGCCTGAAATTTGGTGCAGAATGAACCTGAATGGAAACGTAAAGATCGCCGGTCTTGTTGTTATGAGTTTGCCCCTTTCCCTTCACGCGGAGTCTGAGACCATCGTATGCACCCTTTGGTATCGAGACATCTATATTTTCTACTATAGATTTATTTCCAGTTCCATGGCAGGCCTTACATTCCTCCTTTGCTACGGTTCCTTTTCCGTTGCACGTCCTGCATGTGGTTACAGATACCATTCTAAAGAATCCCTGACCCTGAACTACTCTCTGTTGACCGGTACCGTTACAAGTAGGGCAGGTAGTCACCTTACCATCCTTTGAACCTGTACCATTACACACCTCACATGGAACTGTTCTTCTGTACTTGATTGACTTTACTGTTCCATGATAGGCTTCACTCATTGAAATTGAAATTTCAGTTAAAAGATCAAGTTGTGGATCGTTCTGTCTGTTGAACCCTGAAAAGAAATCCCCACCTCCAAACCCCCTGAAAACCTGTTCAAAAATATCGCTGAAATCGTTATAATGGCTAAAGTCCTGCCATGAGAAGTCACTCCTCCCTTCTCCGAAGTTTACAGATCCGGTCTGGTCATATTGCTTCCTCTTCTGCGGATCTGAGAGAACCTCGTAGGCTTCGCTGATCTCCTTGAATTTTTCCTCAGCCACTTTCTTGTTATCAGGGTTTGTATCAGGGTGCCATTTCTTGGCCAGAGAACGAAACGCTTTTTTTATTTCCTCTTCTGAGGCCCCTTTTTGAACGCCAAGAGTGGCATAATAATCCTTGCTCAATTTTTAGTCACTCAATCTTTCTTACTACTGTCTTTGAAGTCTGCGTCAACAGTCTCTCCCTGTTCCGAATCCCCTTCTGAACCCTGGGTGTTCTCATGAGTTTCATTGCTTTCGGTTGTCGTTTGGCCTTCGCTTCCCTGAGCCTGCGAATATAGCTTTGTGCCAATTTCCTGTATGGAATTGCTCAGTTCTTTTGTAATCTCATCAATCTTTGCAATATCTGAATCTGCTGCAGCTTTCCTGAGTTCAGCAACCTGATCGGTAACCTTTTTGATTTCATCTTCCGTAAGTTTTTCTCTGTTATCATTTATAGTCTTTTCAGCAGTATATGCAAGATTTTCTGCCAGGTTAACTTTTTCAGCCTTTTCCTTCTTCTCCTTATCTTCCTGGGCAAATTCCTGAGCCTGCTTCTTCATTCTTTCAATTTCTTCAGGAGTAAGTTTGTTCTTTGCTTCGATTGAAATGCTCTGTTCTTTACCTGTTGCCTTATCCTTTGCGTTTACATGAATGATACCGTTGGCGTCAATATCGAAGGTAACTTCTATTTGTGGTATGCCTCTGGGAGCTGGTGTGATACCAACGAGGTTAAACATTCCCAGAGAGACATTGTCTGCCGCCATTGGCCTTTCTCCCTGCACAACATGGATTGTTACTGCTGTCTGCATATCTGCTGCTGTTGTAAATATCTGTGATCTCTTGACCGGAATCGTTGTATTCGCTGGAATAATTGGTGTTATGACACCGCCCAACGTTTCAATACCAAGCGTTAAAGGCGTTACATCCAGAAGAACGACGTCCTTAATATCTCCTGCCAGAACTGCTCCCTGAAGGGCTGCACCCATAGCTACACATTCCATTGGATCGACCCCACCTTCAACCTGTTTTCCAAAAAAGTCTTCCACAAATTTCTTTACCATTGGGATCCTTGTTGGTCCACCAACAAGAATTATCTTGTCTACCTGATCCTTCTTTAATTTTCCCCCTTCAAGAGCCTTTTCCAGGGAAATCTTTGATCTTTCCACTATTGGTCTAATTAGCTCCTCAAGCTTTCCTCTTGTCAATGCCATCTGTATGTGTTTTGGCTGGCCGTTTACAGCGGTAATGTATGGAAGATTGATTTCAGTGGTTAATGTTGATGAAAGTTCTATTTTTGCCTTTTCGGCCGCGTCCTTTAGCCTGATATACGCAGATTTATCCTTTGAAAGGTCAATGTTCTCTTTTTTCTTGAAATCTGAGATCAGATAGTTGATGATGGCTTCATCCATATCGGTTCCGCCAAGTTTGGTATCTCCTGATGTTGAGACAACCTCGAAAACGCCATCTCCGAAATCCATAATGGTTACATCAAGGGTTCCTCCTCCCAGATCAAAAACAAGTATCTTCATGGACTGATTGTGCTTGTCAATACCATAGGCAAGAGAAGCTGCCGTCGGTTCATTAATTATCCTTTTTACGTTTAGACCTGCAATTGAGCCTGCATCTTTTGTGGCCTGCCTCTGATTGTCGTCAAAATAGGCAGGAACGGTTATAACTGCGTCTGTTACCTTTTCACCAAGAAATGCTTCTGCATCTCTCTTTATTTTCTGGAGAATAAAGGCTGATATCTGCTGCGGAGTATATTCCTTTCCATAAGCCTTGAATTTGAAGTCTGTACCCATTTTTCTTTTGGCAGCATAAATTGTACCTTCAGGATTTAATAGGGCCTGCCTTCTTGCAGGTTCTCCTACAAGAAGATCACCTTCTTTGGTAAAGGCCACATAGCTTGGAAATGATTTTCCCCCAATGGATACACCCTCTGCACTTGGAATTATTGTTGATTTACCTGAAATTACAACTGCCGCTGCTGAATTGCTTGTTCCTAGATCAATACCGATTATTTTTGACATTATTTCACCTCTTACACACGATTACTTTTGAAGTCCTTATTACTTCATTGTTGAATAAATATCCCTTTTGAATTTCAGCCACCACCTTATTTTCGTCCCCTTCTTCAGTTATAGACACCACTTCATGAAGCATGGGATTGAATGTTTCCCCAACTGTCTTCATTTCGGTTACACCCAGAGATAGAAGCGTTTGGCTAAGTTGTTTCTTTATAGGTTCAAGAATAGCTTTATGTGATTCTATGGCCATTCCTGCATCTATTGAATCAAGTACCGGCATCAGTTTCATTACCAGATCTTTGGTTATGAGTTTCTTTGAGATTTCCAGATCCTTCTCCTTTGTCCTTATGTATGTTTGCATTTCTGCAATGCTTCTAAGAAGCTGGTCTCTCTGGGAATCCATCTTTTCCATGAGTTCTTTGATTTTCAAGTCCTTTGCACTTTCCCTTGTTCCGCTCTGTTTTCTTCTCTTAGCCTTGTCCATTTCTTTCTTTATGGGATCACGAGTTTCTGTGGCTTTTGACGATTCTAAAGGCATTGAGATGTAAATTTGTTCTTCTATATATATTTAACTATTTTCACATGTTTTGGATTAGAAGTAATTCTTTATTCACTTTTACAACTTTTCTTGATGAATTGGTATATTCAAATTGAGCTTCAGAATGTGAGAATTGAAATTTGCTCCAGTATTTACAAATTATTAATAATTGAATTTGCACTTACTAATCATGGCAAAAGTATTGTTTGTTCTCACAAGCGGAAAGGAGACGCCAGAAAAATCCAGAATGGCTCTTGTAATGGTTTCAAGGCAGGTTAATGCCAAGAGATATGAAGATGTTAAAGTATTGCTATATGGAACTGCTGAAGAATTCGTTGCGACCGGAGAAGGTCCCATTGCCGAGGCTTTTGAAACGTTAATCAAAAGTGGCGCAATTGATTCTGCTTGCGTAGCTATTGCAAAAATGTATAATGTGGATGAAAAACTTAAGTCAAAGGGTGTTGAACTGTTTCCATTTGGTGAAAGACTTGCCAAGTATGTGAACGATGGGTATCAGGTAATAACCCTATAAATTCGATTTCACTGAAAAACAACTTCATTTGAATCCAGTTTGGCAGGAACTATTAAGGTGTAAGGAGTTAGATCTTCATGGATCGATGTCAACCCTTTCAGGTCAGTAATGAGGATTTTTTCCCCGGGCTGGTTGATCCTAGAGGCTATAATAAGACTCCTTCCATCAATTGATTCATCCTCAACCTTTTCCATCATCTTTCTGAGCGAATCAGCAAGTTCGGAAGTGGATATATTTCTACCATCAGAAATATCTATGAGAGCGATTGTGTGAAGATTGTTTTTAAGATTTGCCAGAATTTTTGTCAGTGGACTGACTGGAATAAAATTTGAAAAAACTTTAGGAATTGATACTACCTGCCCAAAGCGGTAAAATGACAGACCAC
Source organism: Thermoplasmata archaeon (assembly GCA_021818675.1). Taxonomy (GTDB): domain Archaea; phylum Thermoplasmatota; class Thermoplasmata; order Thermoplasmatales; family Thermoplasmataceae. Next base: position 13,430 of record JAKATR010000015.1, read on the forward strand.
ACTTAAACGGTATGCTGGATATTATTGATGCGTTTTCCCTAACCTCTACAATTTCACCGCTCTTTTCAAGACCCTTTATTAAAGAGAGGTGGGTTGTGGCAATGAAGGGATCACCAGGAACAAGAATTACTATATCTTCACCATTTCTCAATATGTGAGAATAGTCATCAACCTCCATTTTTTCACGGGTAAGGTGGATATATTCCTTGTGAAAAAATTGTTCAAATTCTTCCCGAAAATGTTCTGGCAAAAATGATGTGTAACCATCCATATAGATATAATTTGACTTTTTCACTATATCTGCTTCTTCCAGCGTAAAGCTCCTGACACCCCTCATGCCGGTTCCAAGAATGAAGATTGTCACTCTTTCAGTTCCTCTTCTATTCTTACAAGTTCATTTAATTTAGCCAGTCTTTCACCGCCAATTGTACCTGTTTTAATGTAAGACGAAGAAAACGCAATTGACAGATGTGCTATGAAGTCGTCGGTGGTCTCGCCACTTCTGTGGGATATTACATTCTTCATAGAGGCTTCGGTTGCAGCTTTTACAGCTCTCCATGTTTCTGTTAATGTACCGATCTGGTTTACCTTTATGAGAACACCGTTAGTTGAGTGCATTTCGATTCCTTTCTCAATCCTTCTGGCATTTGTTGTGTAAAGATCATCGCCCACAATAAGAGCCCTTGAGCCAACCGAGGATGTTATAAGGGAAAAACCGTCAAAATCCTCTTCATCCATTGGATCTTCAATAATTGTAAACCCTTTCTCCTTGACCATGGCCTTCACAAAATCAATCTGCTGATCCCTAGAAAGTTTATGGTTTCTATAGTTATATGATGAACCATCAAAAAAATTGGATGCAGCAAGATCTGATCCCATGACCACATTGACCTTCTCCTCAGAAGATATTTCATTGCAGGCCCTTTTCATTATATCCATTGCATCTTCATCACTAATAGATGCAACCCATGCTCTTTCATCACCCACTCCAATGCTCTGACCAGGGAGTTTTTCGGACAGTAGTTGACCGACTCTCTTATGAATTTTTGAATTAACCATTATTGCCTTGAGAAAGGATTCGGAACTGTTTGAAACAAGGAATTCCTGTATGGTGGTTCCATTTATGGCATGCTTTCCGCCACCGAGAACATTACCCAATGGTTTTGGAAGCTTTGCCCTGAAATTTCCACCTGCGTATCTGTATAAGGGTATACCCAGTTTATTGGCAACTGCCTTGGCGCATGCAATGGAGAGTGCCGTTGAAAGGTTTCCACCTATGTCTGCAAAATTTTCTGAACCATCAATCTCCCTGAGAAGGTCATCAAAGCCTGATTGATTAAAAGCGTTAAATCCGATTAACCTTTGCCTTACTCTTGCATAGAAATTTTCCACGGTTTCTTCAGGGGAGCCATTTCTGAAAGGTATTACTTCAGTTGCACCTGTGCTCGCTCCTGATGGCGCACCGCATGTACCTATAAAATTTCCTATTTTAACAGAGGCTTCAACAGTAGTATTACCCCTTGAATCCAAAATAACCCTTGCACTGCAGTCCGTAATTCTAAAGTCGTCGTTCATGTTAGTGATATCATTTCAAACAAAATAAAACTACTTTTTCTCCTTCAGATTATTTTTGTACCTCAAGCAAAAGGATTGATAGTTCTTTTTATAATCAGTCCACTGTGATTTAAAATCATCATTTACCCCGGTAATTTCCTTTGCAGGAACCCCCCCTACAATGGTATCCTCATTCACTGTCTGCCCCTTTTTAACAACAGAACCCTCTGCTACTACTGCCCATTTTCCAACTTTGGTAAAGTCTGTGACAACCGATTTCATTCCTATAACTGCATAGTCAGATATTTGAGCCGTGTGGATGACGCAGGAATGCCCAAGTGTGACGTTTTCCCCTATTATTGTTTTTTCTCCAGGTCTGGCATGGATGACACAATTATCCTCAACAGCCGTTCCATTTCCAATGATTATCTCTCCATAATCACCACGGATAACTGCTCCTGGTCCCACCCATACGTTTTCACCAATGGTAACCTTACCAATGATCGTTGCGTTTTCAAAAATATAACAGCTCTCTGATAACTTCGGGACTCTCCCTTCAAATTCAAATATTGGCATGATCAGGTAATGTATGTTTCCTTAAGTTTTTTAGCCATGTCTTCTACAGCTTTCCACGGCTGACCGTATTTCATTATTCCACTCTGTACTGCAAGACCTGCTACAATATTTCCGCATAGAACAGCAAAATCCATGTCATACTTATTGTAAAGAGCGGCGTAAAATCCCGCTCTGAAAGAGTCCCCGGCACCTATGGTATCTACCACTTTCTCTGCCTTAAGCGCCTTCACTTTAATTTGTCGGTCCCTGTGATAAATGGTTGAGCCTTCTGAACCCTTTGTCATAATAATGTCAATTCCTGAAGAGGTCATTTCTGCAATTGTATTATTAGAGAGATTCTGAATGATCTTTATTTCTTGCTCATTGCATATTATTACATTTGCAATTTCTATGAACCTCTTCATTGCTGTTAAATTGTATTTGCTTCCTGCTTCCTGTCCTGGATCGAATACAACCTTATTGTGTCTGGTAGTTTGGATTAAAGCCAGATTCTTTTCAGGTATTCCTGTTGATGAATGTATATATTCATACGATTTGTCCGGATGAATATAATCTTCCGTTCCCATTGGCCCGTCTGCCATAAAATATCTCTGGTTGGAACCGTCAGTAACAGCATAACAATTTGGACCAAGATTACCATCGACGATCCTGATAAATTCAGTATTAATTTTCCTTCTCTTCATTTCCTCTATATAGGAAGAATGTGACTTTGCTGAAACTATGGATATTATATCAAAGGGAAAACCCAGCATAGATCCTATCAATGCAAAGTTGCCGGCTGTCCCGCCAAATGTCTCCATTGCCTCTTTTACAGGCGTTGAAACGAGATCACCTAAAGCACTGACCCTCAGAACGATATCTATGTTGATATGACCAATAAATGCGAGAAATTCATTCTTCTTTTCTGCCTGCATAATCCACAAACTTGAATCTGAATAAATAATATTTGATCCTTTTAATTTGATCAAAAAACAGGCCTTCCCTTCGAAGTCTATGAAGGATTCATCTTGCCTTTTTGCAGCTTTCCAAGTTTAACACCCACTCTAATTACACCTATGTGAGTTATCGCCTGCGGGTAATTTCCTATCATATCAAAATTGTCCAGATCAATCTCCTCCGAGAAAAGTTTAAGGTCGTTTGATAGCCCGAGTATGGTTTCATAAACTTTCCTTGCATCATCTTCCCTGTCCATTTCAATTAGAGCTTCTGCGTACCAGAAGGAGAGTAAAAGGAATGGATTGTCTTTACATGATAAACCATCATCGTTAAGATACCTGGAAAACAGATATCTGTCATGCATGAGATTCTTCTCTACCATTGCTATTGTTCCCTTAATCCGTTCATCTGTTCCAGGAAGGAAGTCGAGGACTGGAATCCTGAGAAGAGATGCATCAACATCCCTAGATCCATAGTATTGAACAAATGAATTCAGACCCTTATCAAATCCATTTTTAAGCACATCTTCTTTGATCTTGTCCCTCTGGATTTCCCAGTCCTCATACGGAAAGGAAAAATTTTTCATCTTTCCAATCTTAATTGCCCTGTCGATGCCCATCCAGCACATGATTTTTGAATATACATAATGCTTTTTTTCAGTCCTGAACTCCCAGATGCTTGAATCTGGTTCAGCCCATTTCTCTATTATTTTGTTTGTTGTTTCAATGATGAAGTTTCTCAAGAATGTATTTATGTAACCCCCAGCATTGCACAGGTGATAAATGGCGTTTATTATGGATCCATATTGATCCAGTTGCAATTGATTCGATGCCAGATTGCCTATTCTTACTGGCTTTGAACCCATGTAACCTTCGTAATCCAGAGATTTTTCGCTGATATCATCCTGTAAATTGATTGGGTATATTGTTCTTATTTTACCTTCGTTTTCTATGATTTCCATTATATCATAGAGAAATTTTGTTGCATATTGGTGATACCCAAGAAATGATTGTGCTTCAATCACGTATGCGGTATCCCTTATCCATGAATACCGGTAATCCCAGTTTCGTTCTCCGCCAATGCATTCTGGCAAGCTTGTAGTTGGTGCTGCAACCATAAGTCCTGTAGGCTCATAAAACAGACCTCTTAGAGTTATGGCTGACCTCATTATTTCATCTTTATATTTACCATTATATGTACTCTGGTCATGCCAGTTAGACCAAAATTCAATAGTCTTATTCAAAAGTTCCATGGTCCTGAAATCATCTATGACAATGTGATCCTTTAATCCGTAAGATATGACAAAAATTTCTGTGGAATTTTCCTTTATGGTTAATTTCTGATTTAATCCTGGTTCATTCAAGGTTATTGGAACTGTACCCAGGTATGAGATTACACGATTTCCAGAAGAAATGGTAAAACCTTTTTCATTCATCTCTTTTAATTTTCCCATATCATCATAATCTGCTCTCATTGTTACTTTTAATGAAACCTCAATGGGGGTTTCAAAAGATCTTAAAATCCTGTGAATTTCGGGAAACTTTATGTTCTCGTATTTTGTTTCCGGCAGAAAGTCGGTTATTTCCAAAATTTTTTTTCCATTCTTAAAGAATGAGGTTTTAAGCACAGGAGTCTTTTCAACATACTCCTGTTTTACGGTAATTCCATTGGTGTCAGTCGGACATAATTGAAAAAATGTGCCCTTCTTGCTGTCAAGAATACAATCAAATACAGGCGGAGATGAAAAAATTGGGAGACATGCCCATGAGATCTTTCCGTTTGCAGCAACAAGTGCTGCAGAAGTATTGTTAGCTATCAGTCCGTGATGTCTGATCAGTGGAAATCCATTCACTTCGATATTCTTGATATCAACCCCTTGACTCATTAATCAATAACCTGCCATTTTATCTAAGTGTTATGATCTGAAATTGAAAAAGATTTTTAATGTGGGAGACTATTTGCCTTTACCCGGCTTAGCTCAGTTGGTAGAGCGGCGGACTGTAGAGGGAACACGGGGTGAAACCGCCGTAATCCGCAGGTCTCTGGTTCGAATCCGGAAGCCGGGATATATAACTTGGTGCAGTTGTTATAATACAATTTGGTGAATGGATTTTTTTGCGTGTAAGTAAAAGAGGAACTATCTGAAATTGACCCAAATTGAGATTCTTTTGAAAACTTCCTCGAATGGTGGCAGTTCTCCAAGAACTATTTGTTTCATTTCTCTGGCAAAAGATTCTTCTCGTTCTTTCAAATTGGTTAGAAATAATGACTTGTTGAATGCCAATCCGTAAAAGCTTATCTTTTGATTAATAAGGTCTACGTCAAATTTTATATTTTTCCTTCCTATGAGATAGTGTAGATCGAAAATATCCCTAGCTCTATTCCTGGTCAATATTGCCGTGACTTTTTCGGC
>JAKATR010000096.1 GCA_021818675.1 Thermoplasmata archaeon
ACACCCAGAGTAGCTCCTATAAATAGAGCCGCAATGATTGTCGGTTCGCGCAAAACGGTTACGATTTCGTAGCTGGATGGTTTGATTGAGAAATGGAAATATCCGCCCAATATGGGAATCTGGGTCAGAAATATCTGTAATATTGTTACTACCCTTACATTAACCGCCCCCAAAAAAATGGAGATAATTGTGGCAATAAACATTAACAAAATCAAGATTAAAAATTTGGTTTTAATTAACCGGTTAATTCTCTCTAACCGGTTTAAACTCTGGTATATTTTTCCCAGTCTGATCATGTGGGCGTCTCATAGTTGAAATTAGGGCTGTATGTTAATTTTATGGGAAATGGTGGTAACTCACTTAACTCTGACAGCATTTTGGCATTTCCTTGAGCTCTCCACTGCAGAAGCCATTGAATGCCATAGACAAATCTGAAATCGGGATTTGTAAAGTAAGTATCGTTGAAGAACTGTACATAATTGTGATTCTTCACGGCGTTCGTAGAGTTAAATGGCGCCTGTGACATATATGATGGTGAAGCGTAACAATCGATCAAAATCGCGTTTGGATTAGAACTTGCGATCACCTCTGGTGAAATTGTTGCAAACCCTGATACATTGAAAATGTTAATCAGATGGGCATATTGCATTTCATCATTGACAAATGTATTTACCCCGGAGGTGTAAATTTCACCATTACATTCGCACTCCAGATAAAATGCAGATTCATTTGAAAGAGACTTTGCAATATTTGACATATCGGCCAGGGACTGATTTATCCAGTTTGTTATCAGTGTAGCATTTGTGAATGTGCCGGTTAATTCACCAAGCATGAGAGTTTCACTCTCTATCTGAGCCACACTGTTGGGGTTATCTAAGATAAAGGGGATATGAAGGGTATTATTTATCTGTGATCCATAAGAAGGAACTGTTGCTCCATAACCAAGAACTGCCTGTGGATGGAGAGAGATGAGTTCTTCATTGTTGACTGTAAAGTCATTGCAGATTACAGGAGCGCTTCCACCTGGAGGATAATAGTCATAGGAGCCGGTGGCTACAACATCTTTGTAAGCCCCCAATGCATATAGAACAGCAGTTGCGGATGGATCAAACGAAACAATTCTTGACAGCGTACTGTTAAACGTGAAATTCTGTCCAAGTATGTCGGTCACAGTAATATTTCCATTTCCTGATGTTTGTTGTGGTTTCACATATTCCGCATATCCGATAGCTGATATTATGACAACTATTACAACAGCAATCGATATGAGTACCTTTATTTTTTTACCATCTAATTCCATAATAATCACACAAATAATTCTTACTTTACTGAAATAATTTTTAGTATAAAATTGTTTTCCTGAAGAAAAAATCCATGAAAATTCAGTGAATTCTTGATTAAATGCTAACTTTTCTCACATGAAAAACTTTATACATGTAAATATTATCATACGAAAAATGTCAAACCGTAAATATTCCAAAAACAAGAAGGCACAAGCTGCTGAAAGGGAAGTGGAGACACAGAATAGGTTTTCCGATTTTATAAAAGAAAACAAAAAGATGTTTACAGTAATTGCAGCAATAATTATTGCTATTATACTTATTTCGGTATCACTTGAATTTAACGTTTTCAAAGATAATTCCACGAACAGTGTCAGCATTCCGAACCCATTTCCATGGGGGAGCTTTGTAAAGATATCAGATAATAATTTTAGCAGTCAGATCCATTTCTATTGGATATCATGGTATGGATGCCCCATAGGTGCCGCAAATTCATGGGGGCTTTATCTTGCACTTCAGGAGCATATTCCATCAATAAGCAATGACATTACTTTGCACACCTCAGATCCATATGATTCTGCTCCCGGTGAGCCTGGTTTGATCTTTAATGGACCTGTTTCAAACGGAAACTACTATTTCAGTTCTTATTATATGTACAACGAATATCATAATGCAACCGCAGCAGGTACATCTATACCGTCAAACCAGCTGGTTTCAGTTGGTCTTAATGAGGTAAATTCAACAGAACCATCATTCATAAGTTCAATGATTTACACCATTCAGACACAAACTGCAAGTCAGACATCCACTTCCGGTAGACCCATTGCACCCATAGGCGCAAGCGGTTATCATCTTGTAACCACCCTTATAATAACTGGCCCCAACGGTGCATATTATATGCAGGGACCTGCCTTTAATCTTGCCGATCTAACCACTAATCCAAGTGTGGCTTCCCAATACCTGAATTCCCCTACTTACGAGAGTTATGTGCTATCTCCAGGTTCTGTAAATAGCAATGTGAAAAATATTGCGGTTATTACAGACTACATGGCGGAAATAAATACTTTTGTGGGAGATGTATCATAATACACTTAGATCTATAATTAAAGCGACCGGTTGTAATATGGTTTTTCACCAAAGGTTCGTCGTAAATCTTTTAAAACAAATATGATTTCAAAGCACATTGGTTTAAAAAACGAGCAAGAAAATATTGAAGAAACCAATCTCATTTGATATTTTAGGGAACAAACATTTTTTTATTAGTTAAATATCCGATCATATTGCCAAAGAATAAAAAGCATCCACTGGAAATGACTGTTCAGGTAAGAAGAACTGATTGTTTAATAACTGATGCAACTTTTAATATTCCGGATCTGAAAGGCCTCACCAGACTTAAGATCGAAGTTGACGAGACACTTCACAGCCTTGAGGTAAAGAAGGTTGACGATAAAACAATGGCCTCCCTCAGGAAGGTTTCAAGAAAGATTGTTCAGGCTGGACCTACACGATTATGGGTATACGGAAAGAGTTGCAGTGCATGTAAATTTATGGCGCTCAGTGATGCGGTTGTGCTTGGGACCAAGAGCATTGACAGGACTACAGTTAGATTCAGGCTTCTTGTCAGCTCAACAGGTAACGCAAGAAAACTGGTGCATGACCTTGAGGAATCTGGTTTGGAACCAGTGGTCATCGATGGCCCTGAAGAAATAAAGACAGAGATTACAGATAGAGAAAATCAGGTATTGAGGCTATGTCTGGATCTTGGTTATTTTGATAATGAACGGGAAGCTTCTCTCAAGGACATATCTAAATTACTTGGAATATCTGTATCTTCTTTATCAGAGACACTCAGGCGTGCGCTCCGAAAAATCACGGAAGATTATGTTAACAGAAATCCAACATAGATAAATGTCACGAACAATGAAAATTAAAGGTGTTGGGATTCAAAATTTAGACATGGTTTCTCTCAGAACATTTACTTTCTTATAAAGCAATTCGAACTGCTTAAAATTGAGCTGCTGCTTGCTATCGCTTAAGGCTTCCTGTGGTTCCGGATGAACTTCAATCATCAAGCCGTCCGCTCCGGCACCAACCGCCGCCAGTGACAAAGGTTCAACGTATCTGGCAAGTCCGGCAGGATGGCTGGGGTCCACATATACGGGATAAGGAACTCTTTCCTTAAGAACAGGAACGGCTGAGATGTCCAGAGTAAATCTGGTTGCACTTTCAAAGGTTCTGATTCCTCTTTCCACCATTATAATCTGGTTATTTCCAGCACCTGAAATG
>JAKATR010000076.1 GCA_021818675.1 Thermoplasmata archaeon
ATACAGCTTCCTTTAAATGATTCGTAAACCTTTTTTGTCCTAATGAATTTAATTATTTAAGATCATTTAGATGGTGAATAGTATGGCCCCTTCATTCATTTTAATTTATAGCCTAATTTATAAAATTTGTATTAAACTTTTATCACTTTAATTTCATCCTAATTTTGACGATGGATCATTTTTCTTCTATTAAACATAGGATCCCAATATTGAATCGTCTGCCAGTGCCACTGCATACCCGGCGATTGCTCTTAAATCCCTTACGATCAGAGAGATCGTGAGCCTGCCTTCCATATTAAGCAGAGATTTACTCTCCATGATTTTTTCGTACAATTGCCGGATATGAATCATTGAATCCATAACCCAGGATGTTTTTGAGATGTCTTTAGTAACAAGTGAGTTAAATGCATTCAATACCATTCTGGATGTAAGTTCCTCAATTTGAAGAAGATCACTTACAATATCGGTGCTGAGTTCATTTTGAAATTCAGAAGAATGCTGGGCCGTTCTCATTGCGTAATATGATATCCTGCCCATCTCCCTTATGGCTACAGTGTAAAGGGTGGTATCCGTAAGGTTTTGAAGACCAAAATTACTGCATAAACTTTTATCTTTTCCCGCAAGTATTATGAGCCGAAAAAGTAAGCGATATGTCCTGATTAATTCCTTTCCCCTGTTATAAGCATCATTTGAGAGAAAAGAACCCTGCTTTTGAAGTGATATGATGGAATCGGAAAGAACTGCCATGGAATTCCTCAAAAATTTTTCCATTGAATTGAAGAGATTGAATTTGTAAGGATCAATGAGGTTTTGCAATAGAATACGATCAGAATATTCTTCAGATATTTCTATTCCGATCAATCCCTTTAACGCTTCCTTAACCCAGTCCTTCCAGTCATTATTCGTGGGTTCCGAGCTAAATAATTCAGTGATATCATGCCCAAGAATATATGATGAAATAATGCTTAATTCAAGGGCTTTTTTATCCTTAACATTAGAAATATCTATGGAATGAGCCTCAGTTTCTCTTTTAAGTTCACTGTTTGAGATTATTATTGAACCGTTGTCGATATCCATATTCACCATAGACCCTTTTGATATCTGCATCTCGTCAGCCCATTCCTTTGGGATGGTTATTATGTAAGTGCCACCCACAGTTTCCTGCAATTTTCTAATCTCTCTCATTATATTTCAAAATAATATGTATTATACATATATAACATTTAGTTTACATTCAATATAATCTATGAATGTATGAATAAGTATAAATACATACAACAAGCTTTCAATCTGGTAAAAAATGTCTAAAGCATACATGCAAAATCGTTTAGAAATTGTCAGACCATTAGATCCGGAAAATGCATTTCTATTAAATGAAGAATGCATGAAGTTCCTTGAAGAACTTGTATGTCGATTCAAAAGCACCAGAGATGATTTACTTTCCAAAAGGAAGAATTTGCAGGATAAACTCCTGATTAAGCCCGAATTATTATTCCCGAAGGAAACAAAAGACATAAGAGAATCGGACTGGAAGATTGCGATGCTTCCTGAATACCTTCAGGACAGGAGGGTCGAGATTACAGGACCATCGGGAGATGTAAAGATGGTCATAAATGCTTTCAACTCAGGGGCCAGAGTTTATATGTCTGATTTCGAGGATGCCCAGTCGCCTACCTGGGGTGGTTTAATTAATGGACAGAGGAATCTGTTTAAAGCGGTTAGAGGTACCCTAGAATATACAAACGATGAGGGAAGGAAATATTCAATCGGTGAAAATCCTGCAAATCTCTTTGTCAGACCTCGGGGTATGCATCTTCCTGAAAAAAATGTTCTGCTCGAAGGCACCCCAATACCTGGGGCATTTTTTGATTTTGGTGTTTTCATATTCAACAACGGAAAATATATTGTGGAGAGTGGTAAATTACCATGCTTCTACATACCAAAGACTGAAAGTTACCTTGAAGCCAGATTATGGAATGACATTTTTTCATTTGCAGAGGATTACCTTAAAATCAGAAGAGGGAGCATTAAAGCAACCTTCCTCATAGAGACTTTACCGGCTGCGTTCAACATGGATGAGATACTCTATGAAGTGAGAGAACATTCTGCCGGTTTGAATTGTGGAAGATGGGATTATATCTTCAGTTATATCAAAAAACTGAGAAATTTCAAAGAATTTGTTCTGCCTGACAGAAATAGTGTGAGCATGGACAAGGGGTTTCTGTTAAGCTATTCAAAACTCCTGATCAAAACATGCCACAGACGTGGAGCACATGCAATGGGAGGGATGTCAGCATTTATTCCCGTTAAGGGGAATGACATTGAAAATCAGGCTGCCATGGATAAGGTTAGGCAGGATAAGGAGAGAGAAGTTAGATTAGGCCATGACGGAACATGGGTCGCACACCCCGGTCTCGTACCGCTGGCAACGGAGGTGTTCAACAAACATATGAATACACCTAATCAAATAGACAGAGTGGTTCCATTGGAAAGTATCACAGAGGCTGATCTCCTCAAACCCATATCTGGTGAGATTACTGAAAACGGACTTAGAACAAACATCTCTGTGGGAATTCAATATTTGCAATCCTGGCTTTCTGGAAAAGGGGCTGCCCCAATCAACCATTTGATGGAGGATGCCGCTACAGCAGAAATTTCCAGATCTCAGCTCTGGCAATGGATCCATCATAATATGAAATTAAATGATAATAGAACTGTTGATACCGTTCTTGTTGACAGGTTGTTAAAAGATGAGGTTAAAAAACTCCCCGAATCAAGATATCTTGTGCAGGCTTCAAAAATATTCAGGGATATCTCATTCAAAACCGAATTCACCGAATTCATGACTCTGGCAGCGTATGACTCTCTACTAAATAATGAGGTGATCCAATGACCTTTAACGAAATCGAATCTATTGAGAACAGATTTAAATCAAAGAGATTCGCAGGGGTAAAAAGACCTTACAGCCCTGAAGATGTTTTAAAGTTAAGCGGTCATTTAAGGATTAAACATACCATAGCAGAAACAATGTCAGAAAAATTATGGGCGTCCCTTGAAAAGGAGAAGTTTATACGATCACTTGGGGCAATGACCGGAACACAGGCAGTGCAAATGGTAAATGCTGGTCTGAGAGCCATATACGTGAGCGGGTGGCAGGTCGCAGCAGATGCCAATCTTGCAGGAGAGACATACCCGGATCAGAGCATTTATCCCAGCAATAGCGTTCCTCAGCTCGTAAAGAGGATAAACAATGCATTTCAGAGAGAAGATCAGATCAGAAAGATGAATGGAAACATGCATTCGTCGTTTGTACCAATTATTGCAGATGGCGAAGCAGGGTTTGGAGGCCCCCTGAATGTATTTGAAATGACAAAGTGGATGATTGAGTCAGGGGCTGCAGGTATCCATTATGAGGATCAACTTTCGTCCGAGAAGAAATGCGGGCATCTGGGAGGAAAAGTTCTCATAAATATTCCAAGTGCAATTAGAAATCTGGTCTCCGCAAGGCTGGCTGCTGATATTCTAGGTGTTGATACTGTATTAATAGCAAGAACTGATGCACTCAATGCAACACTCATTACCAATGATGTGCCTTCCCCTGACAGCGAATTCATAACCAGCGAAAGAACTCCAGAGGGGTTCTTCAGATATGAAGGGGGAATAGATGCTGCCATTCGAAGAGGACTTGAATTTGCCCCGTACAGCGATCTACTATGGTTTGAAACTGCTAGTCCAGATATTGACGAAGCTAAGGCGTTTTCAAATGCAATACATAGGATGTATCCTGAAAAGAAACTTGCTTACAACTGCTCTCCATCTTTCAACTGGAAACAGAAGCTGAGTCAACAGGAGATTTCTATGTTCCAGGAAGAACTGGCAGATCTGAGGTATAAATTCCAGTTCATCACGCTGGCTGGTTTCCATTCTGTGAATTATTCTATGTTTAAACTTGCACACGAATACAATGAGAGTGGAATGACGGCATACTCTAAACTTCAGGAGAATGAGATAATGGATCAGGATGCAGGATATAATGCTGTGAAGCATCAGGCATTTGTAGGAACAGGATATTTTGACAATGTATCGAGAGTGGTATCCGGAAACCTTTCCTCAACAACAGCACTGGATGGATCTACTGAAGCGGATCAATTCAGGGTCTCCGGAAAGATTTCGTCTGAAATCCGTTCTAATTGAACCATTTATCTATTTTTTAGACCCATATATTTTTTATTTTAGAAGTTTTAAAAGTTCAATGCATTGGCACTTGTACCATAATATTTCGAAGATGTTATCTTATTTCATCAGTTTAAAAAACATTGCAACAACAGAGAACACCGCTATAAAAGCAACAAATTTATGACGTATCCTTTTGACTTTTGGGCGTTCTTCATCAATGGGAAGTTCAATTGAGCATCCTATTCTTGGTATTTATATCATCCCACGATTTGGTTTAGGTTTCATGGTACTGATGAAACATGTTGAATCTAATTCGAAAGGATCTCCAGTCGCAGCATATGCTCTCGCCCTAGATCCAACGCAATGAACCGGTTCGGTGCAATTTCGACACGTACCTTTCATTTCTGATCGCTCTCTTAATCTCAGCAACAAAGTAGAACCCTCTATAATATCTCTTAATCTTTTATCCACAGCATTGCCAATGGGAATTGGCAAAAAACCTGAAGGATAAACTTCTCCATTATATCCGACAAATAAAATACCAGAGAACCTCCCATGATCATTCTGAGAATTTGAGTCGTTCATTACCTCGTGTAAGGTACCATTAGCCTCCGCCTTGAATTCTTTCACCAATCTCTTAAAAAGAAATAGGGATTCATCGGGATTTGAATCAATTTCTAAATGTGAAATGTATGCATCAAGAGATTCCCTGTCAGGTAACTTTGCCTGAAGAACTCTGTGCTGAGGGAGCTCCACCATTCTGATATTCAATCCGTATCGCTTAAGCCACAGAACCCAAAGTGATATGGCAAAGGCCTCATTTGAATTTACTGCTTCAAGTTCCTTTCCTCTTCCGGTGTTAATTAGAAAAAAGAGTTCCCATGTCCGTATATTTCTTTTCAGTAATAATGCAGCGATTCCTGGCAGTTCAGAAATATTCCTTTTCATTACTGTCGTGTTGATCTGAACTCTAATACCGTTATCCACGACCTTCTGTACTGAATTCATTGCCAGATCGAATGAGCCTTCCATGCCTCTAAGCCATTCATGAAATTTGGGTCCTTCACCATCAAGACTGATTGATATTGACCTGCAACCTAATTCCTTCAGCGTTTGAATCGACTGATCAGTTATCAGTTCTGATCCAGGGGGGCTTACTGAAAAATTAATTCCCTTTTTACTTGCATATTCCACAATCTGAAAAAAATCCCTCCTACGAAGCGGATTTCCTCCTGTAAATATTACCAGAGGCTTTTCTGATCCCAGTTCACTTATTGAATCCAATTCTTTCATGACTTGATCAAGATCGAGTTCGCCTGGCAGAGGTTCTGTCTGCGCAAAGGCCCTGCAATGCCTGCAGGTATATTCACAGGATTTTGTGAGTTCGATGAATATTAATGAAGGAACCCATGTCTTAAGAGGGTTATCCATATGGATATGCATATCAATTCATGAAGTGACGTTTTATAAAGAATACACCTGAATTGTAAGGTTAAGTTAATTTTTTAGCCTCTCAGCAGGTTTTTTGGATAATTTTATTTTTCCCGAATAAGACATTTGTGACTTTTTCTTATTAATAACGTATTTATACGATTCTTGTCTTCTTATAAGATTAAAACGATAGAAAATGATTTAGATTCTGCAGGAGTAGAAAGGATTCTTCCTTTCCTTGATCCAATTATTGCTCAATGGTTCAATTCCAAATATTCCGATCTAACTGAGCCCCAGAGAAAGGTCATCCCTCTGATTCATGCCAAGGAAAATGTTCTGGTATCGAGTCCAACCGGTACAGGAAAAACACTGACCGGATTTCTGGCTATTATAAACGAGCTCTTTGGGCTTGCCAGATCTGAACAGCTGCAGGATAATATCTATTGCTTATATGTGAGCCCTTTGAAGGCTCTGGCCAACGATATAGACCGAAATCTAAGACAGCCCCTTCAGGAAATATACGAGATTGCTGAAAAGGATGGTGTTTCTCTCTCAAAAATAAGAGTCGGTGTGAGATCAGGAGATACCACCCAGAACGACAGACAAAAAATGCTCAGGAAACCACCTCACATATTGATTACCACACCGGAATCCCTGTCCCTTTCTCTGTCAGCCCCAAAGTTTCGTGAGAAATTTTCCACCGTCAAATATGTGATCATAGATGAAATCCATGAAGTGTCCTCTTCCAAAAGAGGGACCCTTCTCACATTAAACATGGAACGCCTCCAGCTACTTTCACCTAACATTGTTAGAATTGGCCTTTCTGCTACTCAGGCTCCTCTGGATGTCATAGCCAATTTCCTGTGCGGTATAGAAAATGGAATACCCCGGCCGTGCAATATAGTTGATGTTGACATAAAACGAGATCTGGATTTAACCACAATAACACCCGTTGATGATCTTACCCTTTCAAACCCGGAGGTTGCAAATGAGAGGATGTATGATATTCTGGCAAAGCTCATAGAAGAGCACAAAACGACTCTTATTTTTACAAATACCCGGAGCGGTACAGAACATGTGGCCGTCAGGCTCAAAGCAAGGGGGATTGAGAATATTGAGGCTCATCATTCATCCCTGGGCAAAGAAACCAGGCTTGATGTTGAGGAGAGACTCAAACGTGGTGAACTCAAATGTGTCATATCATCAACCTCTCTGGAACTTGGTATCGATATTGGCAGTATCGATCTGGTGGTTCAGATCGGGAGCCCGAAATCGGTATCGAAAGGCCTGCAGAGAATAGGGAGGTCAGGGCATTCTATCAGAGAGCTCAGCAAGGGCAGATTTGTTGTATTCAATCTGGATGATCTGGTTGAATGTGCGGTACTCACCAGAGCAGCCTATGAAAAGGAGATAGATAAGGTGAAGGTGCCTGAGAATGCTCTGGATGTACTTTCACAGGCAATTATTGGAATCAGTCTTGAAAAGACATGGGGCATTGATGAGGCATATAATCTGATTAAATCATCATATCCATACCGGGATCTTACAATGGAAGATTATATGGACGTTCTCCACTATCTTTCAGGAAGGGTAGCCGACAGTACAATATACTCCAAGATCTGGCTTGACGAGGATTCCCGTGTTTTTGGAAAGAAGAAGAGCACCAGAATGATCTATTTCATGAATATTGGAACCATTCCAGATGAAGCTGATTATAAGGTAGTCGACCAGACGGGAAGAAATCTGGGACAGCTCAGTGATAAATTTGTGGAAAGAATGAAACCCGGTGACATATTCGTACTGGGTGCCAGAACCTATTCCTTTCTCAGGGCAAGAGGGAACAGGATAATTGTCAGGGACGCGACCGGAATAAAACCAACCATACCATCATGGACAGGGGAAATGCTTCCCAGAAGCTATGACCTTGGAACACTCATTGGAAAATTCAGGAAAGATGTACTTGGAATGATCAATGATGAGGCATCTGCCAGAAATTATCTTGAGAAAAATTACCGGGTAGACAAAAATGGCTCCAGAAGCATTCTTTCATATATTCGAAGCCAGCAAAAGTTTGGTTTACCAACCGAAGACTTTCTTCTTGTGGAGGGGAATTTTGAAAATGGTTTGTACAGTGCCATATTCCTCATTCCATTGGGAAGAAGAGTTAACGATGCATTGTCAAGGGCGTACGCAATGGCCATCTCCATTAAATATGGAATTAACACCAGAATAACAGTAACCGATGATGGTTTTATGCTTTCGTATGAACAGAAAATTGACCTTAAACAGATACCTTCAATGATAAATTCCAGTAATTTTGAAGACCTTGTAAAACGATCGGTGTCGAATACGGAAGTTTTCAAGCAGAGGTTCAGGCATTGTGCCTCGAGATCAATGATGGTTTTAAGGCGCTACAAAGGACATGAAATTTCCGTTGTCAGGCAGCAACTGAGAAGTGAAAAAGTTCTTCGCGCTCTTCAGGATATTCCAGGTTTTCCTGTGATTACGGAGACCTTCAGAGAGATTATGAATGATATGATGGATGTACCACTTGCGAAGAAGTATGTTTCAGATGTTATTGAAAAAAACAGATACCGGATAAATGATTATTCCAATGAATCAAGTCCTTTCTCTTTGTCTCTGATCCTCGCAGGTGTCTCCGACATTGTAATGATGGAAGATCGGGCCAGACTCTTGCGTGAATTACAGTCAAGAATTGTTGACAAAATATACAGTAGTGATAGGAGAGATTTCATCATTAAAGATCCAAGGCTTGTAGAGAACTATTTCGCTTCCAAGGTTCCAAAGATCTCAAGCTACGAGGATTTTCTCAAATTTATCAATTATTTTCCATATTTTGACATAATGAGGAGCCGGTTCAATTCACCATATCCGTACGGAAATGCTGATTCTCTAAAATACAGCGAGGAGGCGTTAAATCAGAGCAGGATCGTTTCCATACACATCAGAAGTACATTCTGGACTACTCCCGATAAGTTCCCTCTCTTTGAGGAGCTTTTCTGTTCGAATAGGCCTTCGAATGAGGAGGAGGATGATATTTTTGATCTGTGCAATGACACGTCCTTTAAGGAAATAAAGGACCGATCAGGGTTACCTGATGATAGAGTAAGGAGTATACTTCTGAATCTGGAATCTTCATATCGTATCCAGAAGAAACTCAAAAATGGAGGACAGGTATATGCCAAACGAACTCTGTTTTCAAAAAGCGATTATTCCCTTAGAGACATGCTTAAGGATTTCATAGGAACCATGGGACCAATGACATTTGATGAAATTAGCGTAAAGCTGCCTGTTGATCAAACATTGTTAAGAAATGAACTTGATACCATGGTTGATGAGGGAATCCTTCTTAGGGATTATATAACTCCAGTTTTTGCCGAGCAATACATTGTTAAGGATGATCTGGCGTCTCTTTTGAATTTTACTGAGAAGAATCCAGAGAAGAACAGAATCGCCAAACTTTCGGCACCTGTGGACAATCTTCAGCAATATATGAAAACATATGGATTTTTCATAGATTCCTCATGGGTAAGAGCCCGGGCAAAATCCTTCGATGAGAATGATATCCAGTCAATGCTGGAATCCGGAACCATTCTTTTCGGCAGATATTTCCGGCACAGACAAACATATATAACGCCAGAATTTGCTTCCGTTCTCAGAGTTTTGAGAAGGAGAACACTTACTGAAACCGAGGTAAAAATTTTAGATTTCCTTAGGTACGGTAAAGCTTCCATATCTGGAATCTCCTCTGCGTTGGGCGAAGATATTTCCATTATAAAGGAAAGTGTGAGAAGTCTTGAATTCCTTATTGAAGTTGGAAACAGCAATGGCCTCTATTTCGCTCTTTCCCATGGAGAAGAACCTACAAGAAAAGATGCCATTGATAAGATAGTCTCAATGTTTGGACCTGTGTCCATGAGGGAACTTTCACAATTCTTCTGGATCGAGCTTTCGCATGAAGATTTTAATGGAATGAAATCTCTCTATTATGGTGGTTCCATATACTATGGAGAAGAAAACCCACAGCCCCGAAGGGATATCATAGTGAGTACAAATGATCTTATAACCATATACACCGGAAAACAATACGTGGATGATTCAGGAATTAACAGTCTTTTCTATGCTGACGGTTCACTGGTGGTATCGATGACCATGCAGAAAACCAATACAGCCCTTTGGATTGAATCGATGGTCGTGGAAAATCTGAGCTCGGCCGCTGAATTTTTAGTTTCTCTTATTGACTTTGGAAATCGCAATAAAGTTGCTGATATAATTATATTGGACTGCCCTGAAGAACTCAAAGACCAATTTACCGGAAACGGCTTCACTTTTTCAGGAAAGACAGCCATCTTAGGGAATGGCCAGTTCGTTGATATGATTTCCAGCGACCTGATTGATGTGGCTCTCAGAAATTATTCTTCATACAGAGGCATAAGTGGAAGCGTTCTCGAAAGAATTAACAATCGGCGCCTGGGATTCAGAGATCCCATAGAGGCACATTATCATGGCATAAAGGAGAATGATCTGGATAGTTATTATGTTTCAAACCTGATCTTCAATTTTAATGGGCCTTTCTCAGTTATGGCAAAAGCCACTCCTGAAACCATTTCTATTTATAGAACCATCAGGAAAACACCTATGGATGCCACCAGGCAGAAAATCCTCAAGGTGATAATGGAGGATCCGGCTGATGAGAAAGAAATTAGCCTGTTGACCGGAATTGGAATTTCGCATGTGAAAGCATCTGTCAAGGAACTTCTTTCGAAATGTATTGTAGCCAGAGATCATGATGGAAATTTGAGATTTATTCTGGAGAGATATGAAAAGGATGAAAGTGTGCGGATTATGATAACGGAGGTGCTCAATGCACTGGGTTTTATCTCAACCGCAATTTACGAAGATGTAACGCATGACCCTGATCTGAATACATTCAATACCGAAATCCAGCTAATGCTAACCTCAGGAAAATTGAAAAAGGTGTTTATAAAGGACAATAGGGAACCATATTTCTTTTTAGAATTACCAAAAGAAAGCAAAAGAGCTGGTTCAGATAAAATCAGAATAATTTCGCAGAAAGATTTTCTTTACCTGTGCTTCAGAGACTATATTAAGGCAAATCTTGGCGGGTCAAAGACATTTCTCATAGAGAAAGATATGCATCTGGTTGGCTCGGTAGTTTTCAGGAAAGTTGGAAGGAAATTTGAAATTAAAAACGTTATAGGCAATGGCATAAAAAAAGATGAACTTAAAAGAGAACTCAGCATACTTGGATATTCCACTGAATTTTAGAGATATTATTCACTGTCTTGCCTGTGAATTGAAATTCAAGGAGGAAAACTATTAATTGCTCTTTATGAATCTATTAGCATGTCATATGATCTCTTACTCGTAGAGGGTATAAATCTGGTTTTGTCAATATTCCTTATACTGGTATCTTCTCTTGCGGTAAAGAAGGGTGTCAGAATATTCAAATATATGCTGCTCTCTTTTTTTATCATTTTTGTTTCAACCCTCATATCCGTATTGCCTGCATTTAACATTGGCCCTGATTATTTTGGATCAATGATCACGCCGGAAATAGCCCTGCTTCTTGTCATGATATTGTTTTATATTGGGGTATTAAAAGCTAACTGAGGATTTCTGTGGGAAATAAAGAAGACCAGCGGAATAAACTAATCGAACTGTTATCCAGAAATCCTGGATTACATTTTAGAGCAATTCAGAGAGAGACTGAAATGGCGGTTGGTCAACTTGAGTATCATTTATATCAGCTTGAAAAAAATGGAAAAATATCGTCCAAAAGAGACGGAAGGTTTAAGAGATATTTTGTTTCTGAAAACGCCTCAGCACTGGAAAATAATATAGCATATTACCTCAGAGACAAGAAATCCAGAGACATTATATTCAGACTTCTAAGAGTATCACATGAAGAGGCAGAGCGGCTTCGAAAGAAGGTACACCTTAATCAGAGTGACTTTGATATGACAATTGAAGCTCTAGTCGACGATATGATTCTGAGA
Source organism: Thermoplasmata archaeon (assembly GCA_021818675.1). Classification (GTDB taxonomy): domain Archaea; phylum Thermoplasmatota; class Thermoplasmata; order Thermoplasmatales; family Thermoplasmataceae. The sequence goes on from JAKATR010000076.1 coordinate 11,649, forward strand.
ATCGATGATGATGAAATTTACATCGTAGCGCCAGATTTAATAAAAAACGCAATCAGGAAGGTAAAAACATCATTTCTCAATGAACTGGCAGAGAGCCTTATTGAATTCCTTGACTCTGAATAATAGACAAATCAACTTTTTCCCGAAATTATTCTCTTTTGCTTCTATAATAAGTGTAACCTCCTCCAATAAACAGAAGCCCCATAAATATCCCGCCAACAAAGTATTCAAAATTATTCAGGATAAGGTTTATGGCTGAAGAGCCGATGTTTGTTATTGTAAGATCGTTCTCAATATTTCCATTTGGAAAAACCAGGTACGGATCCTCATAGAATGTTCTGGTTCCATTGGGCAGAGAAAAAGAATAAATTGTATCAACGTTTTTTCCGTTTACAGCTAGGTAGGACGATAAATTGAATACGTTATTGTTAGCCATAAACTGGTTTCCCCATAGATAAAGCACTGGAAAATTGCTGGAAAGGTTCACACCAAAGCCATTCATAATTTTGCTTCCTCTGTTAACTGATTTATCACTAGGCTCAATAGCTCTTTCACCGGAACCCCCATTTATGAAACTTTTTTGAAACATAAAAAGAGTTGAATTGCCTTCAGATTGCCTGGCAAAATTAACAGAGAAACTTACTTTTAACGAATTTGTGGAATTTATCTGAATATTTGTACCGGAGTTAACTGAATCAGAACTTGTGGAAATGCTGGTATCAGTTTGCGTTATATTTGCGTAGACAAGTCCATTGAAACTCAATTTTTGTAGAATTTGGTATATATTATGGTTATATGCATTGTAAAGACTGCTGAGATTTTGAAAAATTGGGTTACTTAGGTTAGAAGAGAGGTTCTCCAATAACTTTTGCAGATAAATATTGTATTCCATTATTATGTTGCGGAGGGGCTGATTAAATGAGATGTTGGTTCCAATAAGAATTGTTGAATTCAAACCTTCCGGGAAGCCTCCGTCATTGGTGTACATCAACTTAAGTTCCGTTAAAATAAGATCAATGCTGGGAGTAAATTCTACTGATGAAGAATAACTTCTATTAAGTCTTCCATTTTCAGTCATTTTCCAGCTGGATAGATTCCATAGCCCTATGAAAGGAATTCCACTTTCAAGGAGATAAACATATGGTATGGTTATATTGATTGAATTGCCATCCATATTTACAATCATTCCTGGTTTGCTATAAAAACCCAGACTGGGAGACTTTGCTGGAGGTGCCCCTAATGAAGCGTTTCCTGAAATGGAAACCATAGATAGAACCACAATTATACTAATCAATGGCAGATATTTCAATAAATAATAATCCTACAGATTAATATGTTATTTTTGGTACAAACTCATTATGAAAATTCTTCTTCCAGTTCCAGCATTATTTGATTCATTACTTCATCAAACGTAGAACCGCTATATTCACGCAGGCCACCCATCTCAGTTCTCAATTTTGCTATAAATTCGCTATCTTCTTTTGAAAATTCTATATTGCAAATTAACTCCTGCATTTCTATCAGCTAAAACGTGATTTAAATGAGGATATTAACCTTTGCACTGACCAGAGGGTAATCACGATTTCAAAGTAATATATTAGAGTTTTAACATAATTCTTCCAATATTTTTTCTCTGCTTAATGTCTTCAAATGCCTGATTAACTTCTTCCAGATTGCGTTCGTCATGCTTCACTTCTTTAACTAATCCCTTCTTTGAAAGATCAAGTGCCTTTCTCAGATCGTTTCTGGTCGAACTGATCGTACCTTCAACCCTGTTCCCCTTGAGAATAATCATTCCCAGAGGGAGTGGGACTGGAGTTGGTTCCAGATTTCCTATGACAACTACACGCCCGCCGAATGCAAGAGATCTCAAAGATGAGGCAAAGGTTGCATTTCCCGTATTTTCCAGTACAATTTGAGAACCGTCCGGCCATATCTTTTTTACTTCTTTGTCAAATCCTTCCGATGAATTTATAACAAAATCTGCTCCGAGCTTATAGAGAGTTTCCTCTTTCCATTTCGAACTGGTAGCAGCAATAACCTGGGCCCCAATAGCTTTGGCAACCTGAATCGCATGTGAACCTACTCCACCGCCGGCTCCGGTTATAACCACACGCGTACCATAACCTCCTTCCCCTACAGTATCTAGTGCATGATAGACCATTCCAGTAACGCAGGCAGCAATTGATGCCAGTTCCCTTGAAACCCCATCAGGAACCCTTACAAGGCTCCTTTGAGAGACATTAACATATTTTGTGTATGAACCATTTATGTTCTCGCCATAGGTTTTCTTTCTTGGGCAAAGATTTTCATGGCCAGATACACACTGTTCACAAAAACCACAGGGTTCATAAATAAGGCTGGATACTCTTTCTCCAATCCTGAACTCCTTTACGTCTGCCCCAACTTTTCTTATTATCCCCGATATTTCATGACCCGGTATAATTGGTGGCTTCATCCTTGGAAAAAAACCTTCCTTTTCCAGAATATCCCTGTAGCAAATCCCTGTAATATCCTGTTCTATTGTAACCTGCTCAGATTCCGGCTCTGCAATAGTAAAATTTTCTACGACCAGATCCTTCCCAATCTCTTTAAGAAAAGCCGCTTTCATGAACATATGATGTTAGTCCCATATATATTCTTCTTCAACATGAGCCCTTTTATCATCAATTAGGATCACATAAAAAATAGATAATAGCATTATTAGCTTGGTTAGTAACCATATTATTACAATTTACAATCTCCAGTCATGACTGGAAGAATATCCTGTGTGCCTCAAATATCAGTTTCTATTATAGGTGCTGGCGGAAATTCCAGCCTCGTCTCTCTTCTCCTGTCAAGGCATGGAATAAAGGAGATAAGAATAGTCGACGGAGACAGTGTTGAAAAAAGCAATCTTGAAAGGCAGACCCTTTTTGGAATCAATGACATAGGACTAAACAAAGCCGAAGTTATGAAAAATGTTATTCAAAGGCAGGGTATTTTTAATGAATTATTAGCATTCCCGGAATATCTTGATTCTGTAAATTATGAAAGGCTTATCGCTGGAACAGATTTGATCATAGATTGCACAGATTCCATACAGACAAGAAACCTGATCAATGAAATATCAATTAAAATGGATATTCCATGGATAATGACATCCAGTATGGAAAAATTTCTTGAATTTAAACTGATTGTTCCGGGAAAAACAGCCTGTTTAAACTGCTTCACCGAAAAACAAAATTTAATTCCTATCAACTGCTCTTATGATAATGTGGATTTCTACATACCGTCCCTTGCATCCATAATGGCAGTTTCACTTTTTTCCAATTACTATGAATATTCAAGTCTGGAGGATTGTATCTATTTCTTAAATATGAGTGATTATAGCTTAACCAAAATAAATGCCAGTAGACGCGAATCATGCAGTGTGTGTTCAAAGAAGATATTCCCTGAGATAACTTCAAAACGTATAATTGGCAGGTCTCTTTACTGAACCCAGATGACGATTAAGGGTGTTATTTTAGATCTTGACGGGACAATACTTAATTCATTCAGGCAGCGTGTTTATGCCTGGAGGAAGGCCTTCGAGGATCAGGGAATATTTCTGCAGGACTCTGAAATAGAATCCCTCATAGGTTTGCCGGGAATGGATTTAGCCGGGAAATATTCCAGTAACCCTGAGATAATTGAGAAACTTGAGGAACAATACTTTTTGGAAATGCTGCCTGAAATTTCTCTGTATGAAGATTACGAAGAAACTATATCTAAACTCAGGTCGAGAGGAATAAAGCCTATCATAGTAACTTCTTCAAGAAGGGAACTGGTCAAAAGGCTGAATCTCGGCAATATTCAGGTTGTAACCATAGATGATGTAACCACCGGAAAACCAAATACTGAAGCTTATTTGAAGGCATCAAAAATTTTGAATGTAAAGATAAATGACATGATAGCCGTGGGTGATTCCATAAATGATATGATTCCTGCAAAGACGTTGGGGATTCATGCAATTCTCATTACCCATGGTAGAAATTCTAACATAACATTGTACGATTTTCTTATTAAAGATCTAAGTGATCTGATTGATTGCGTTGAGAATTTATGAGACGGACCAGTTCAGACCATTCAATGAGAATACCAGATCTTTCAACACGGCTGATGGTGATTGACCCTGGGGCATATGAATAATACCTGAGAGTTTTAAATTTCCCTGATAAAATACTCCTGAATAATTGTTTAAACTGATGTTTCCTATTAAGCTTGGACCATCATAGATTAACATTTTGGACGCTTTGAAAAATAATGGTATGAGCACTTTCAAACCTATTGAAAGAAGGGCCTGTCCCGGTGATTGATTTGTATTGCTAATCTTCAGGGTAGTATTGTTTGAAAAAATTGCGGGAACAATCATAGAAAAACCTCCCTTATAAGCTGTGAAATTCATAAGAAATAATGCACTGTTTACCGTTGCAGAAACAAACATGGATAGGGATGATAAGGGAAATCCTTTTCTTGACATGCCACTGATATTTATTGGCAGATTTATCAGTTTAGAGATATTTTCACCGGGGTTTAGAGTAATTGTTTGGTTCATTATAGAAATTGAGGATGGTATAACACCTTTTGCGCTACCCATGAGACAGAAACCTAAGTAAGGCTGTGGTGAACCAATATTAAGATATTTAACCTCGCCACTGACCGAATTGGCAGTTTCTGTAGCACTCAGATAAATTGACGCGGATGATACTATGAGGAAAGATGCAATTATTGCGAATGCGCTGTAAGATATGATTTTGGATATTTTCATAGCTTTTTATCCTCTGTATGACAATGTCTGATATTATATAAATAGTTATTTAATATTTCGATTCAGCACAAACCTAAAATTCAATTTTATCAATTCTTGATTCAAACTTGCATAGTATCTATCCCTTATCATTGAAGTGTGGATTTAACCAATCATTAAGGAATGGTTCTCTTTACCTTAAATGAAAACAAATAACTTTGAAGGTTGTCCTATCTCATAAAAACTCGTGCTTATGGGCATTAAAGCTATCCCGTTCAAATTGTTGGGTGGGATTATTTCTATGCTCATGCTGAAACGAGGAGCAGGGTTTGAAAAACAACCATTAACGCTATTCACATACGAACAATGCCTTTCCTATTATCAATAGGTGCATTACAATAACTCCACAATAATATTATTTATGAAATTGAAAGTAAGGTTCATAAATTAATGCACTGCAGAAATTCACGCAGTTCGATTAATTATATCGAAATTCGATATGATTAAATATTTTTTTAAAATATCGAAATGCGATACAATTGGATGATATCTCGTCTTTTTCTACTGGAAGGAAGCATGGATTGCTTAGATTCTGGGTATTGAATCTTTTAACTCAGAAACAGCTCAACGGTTCAGAGATAATTAAGGAAATAGAATCAAATTCCATGGGATGGTGGAAACCAAGTCCGGGTTCAATTTATCCACTACTTTCAAAGTTGGAAGAGGATAAATTAGTTGTTCGAAATGAAGATAACAGGTATATTATCACTGAGCAGGGAAGGAAGATAGTTGATAAGCATTATGAAAGGGTCAGGCATTTTTATAGTCAGACTAATCCGGATGATGTTAAATCTGTGCTTGAAAATATTCATTCTCAATTAATGTTCATACTTGATTCTAATAAGCCTTTTGACGGTGCTGAAAAAGAGATACAAAAAATTGAAGACAGATTAAATGAAATTAAGAAGAGGTTGAGAAAATGACAGAATACATTATTGAAACTACAGATTTGAGGAAAACTTATCCTGGAAATATAATGGCAGTCAAGGGAATTCATCTGCAGATTAAGCAGGGAGAGATTTTTGGTTTTCTTGGTCCAAATGGAGCGGGGAAAACGACGACCATAAAAATGCTTTCCACCTCAATAACACCCACATCGGGATTTGCTACAGTAATGGGGTATGATATTGTTAAAGATTCAATGCAGGTAAGGAGAAATATAGGAGTAGTTCCGCAGGATCTTACTACGGACGAGGATTTGAAAGCTGTGGAAAATTTAAGAATGGTCGCAAGATTTTATGATCTACCCAAAGGCCCATCCAACAGAAAGATCGATGAACTCCTTGCTCTGGTTGACCTTGCAGATGTTGGCGATCATTATGTAAGAACCTTCTCAGGTGGTATGAGAAAGAGACTTGAACTCATCATGGGCCTTGTTAATGAACCAAAGGTCCTTTTTTTGGATGAACCCACTCTGGGGCTCGATGTTCAGACAAGAGCAAAAATGTGGGATTATATTAAGAGGATAAGAAGCGAACTTGGTGTTACAATCATATTGACTACACATTATCTTGAAGAAGCGGATGAACTTTCGGATAGGATATGTATCATTGACCATGGGAATATTATCACCATAGGTACATCTGCGGAATTAAAAGCCTCATTGAAGGGAGATACCATTATTGTAGAAACCAAAAACGAAGAATCTTTAAAACAAATTTCTGGTTTTACAGAATCTGTGGAAGAACCTACGGTAAACGGAAGAGAAATAAGGCTTACCGTGAAGAATGCAGATTCGGACCTCCCGCTACTGATGGATTTCATGATAAAGAATGGTATTACCCCGATGAAAATGTCAGTTCAAAAACCTTCACTGGACCAGGTATTCTTGAAATTGACCGGAAACGAAATAAGGGAAGAGAGTGGTGAAACGGCATTCAAACAGGCAATTAATATGAGGAGGTTGAGAAAATGAGCGGATTAATCCCATTAACCGTAAGAGAATTAAAAAAATGGTACAGAAATCCCGTGTTTTTCCTGGTGGGTCTGATTCAACCGATTTTCTGGATTGTTTTATTTGGGAGTGCCTTTGATATTACAAAATTATTGGGAGCTTCAGGCGTCTCCTCTACCCTGAGTCCGTTCTATCCTGCACCGAATTATATCACGTTCATAATAGGCGGCATACTCACCACAACAAGCCTTTTCACCGG
>JAKATR010000066.1 GCA_021818675.1 Thermoplasmata archaeon
TAGGAACCAGTAACAGATTTGTCGAACCTGTTTGAAATAATTTCGAATTGCCTGTCCCAGACATTCTTCTTTTGCGGACTCTGTTTAACCATGTATTTTCTCCGGAACAATAAGCGACATGCGTGCAGGTATCCTTAATGCCATAAAAACGGTGTTTCCCGGTATTCCGGTAAGAATATGTTTACTTCACTTTCTCAGGGATCTGGGAAAGGATCTCATGGGAAGCATGCACACCGATCTCGGTATGATGATCAATCGCATGGGGATAAAATCCCGCATAAAGAAGATATTCAGGGATCTGCCAGAATATGACAGGAAATGCCTTCTTGACATAGAGTCAGGATTCTGCAATAATACTCCTGCCATGGAGATGATGTGCATCCGCAGGATACTTGAACCTCTTATGGGGACAGGTAGTTCCGGCTATGGCTTTCCCTTCTCATTGAGGCATTTCAATTTCTATAATGCGAGTATGCAAGTGAAGAAAGAGCTTAATGATCTTCAAGCTGTTGTGAAGGACAGGAATACATTGAGCACATTGGAGGAACTGCTCGATCTCATAGTTACTGTTACTGAAAACATTGCAATCCGTGATCTGGCATCACGCATTGGAAACGTGAATGTTACATTCCAGGGGTTCAGGAAGGCATTCCATCTTCCTGAAAAGGGAAAGTTATCAGAGAATACGTGTGATGATGAGTTCGGTCATGAGAACTGCGGTATATTCATCGGACAACTCAAAGAGATAGTTAAGAGTGGATTCACTCATGAAATGGATACCACTAAACAGATCATATCTGCATACGAAAAATGGGAAGAACATCTGTTCGCACAGAATAAGGAAGGTACAATACCGAGGACAAACAATTCACTGGAACAGTTCTTCCGGAAGATCAGGCGCAATGTAAGGAAGAGAACAGGTAATATTGCAACGGGAAAACTCCTTTCCCACAATGGAGACAAACTTGCAATATTTCAGAATATTGGTATACCTGATTACGTAAAACTGGTATTCGGATCAATTAACATAGCTGCCAAATTTGGCAGTTACAGGAAAGGGTTGAGAAAGAATATGATTTATCCAATGACAAGAAAGAAGATTCTTGAGCTTGTGGACAAGGGAAAGAAAAACCTCATATCTGGAACATTGAGAAACAATCCCTACTCAGACGAGTTAATGGAAAAAGCAGGTAATGTGAGGAGAGCGGAACTGATACAAGGGACTTAAAATGATAGTGATACAATCAGTCTTTTGCCGCCATAGGGGTGGATGTAAGAATTAAATATCTTGTGGAAATTGGGTTATTATGGAATCAAATATTTTGAATCCTACATATAGGGAGTTGATGGCTATAGAGAAATACCGTAACAGTGATACGGGAAGGTTTTACAGTGATAAACGTAGAAATAACTGGATAAAAGCAATAATATCAATATTTGCAATAGCAACGTTACTGGGAACAATGGGAGTTCCATTATATAATGGAATAATTGCAATGGAATCAAACGCATTGCCATATGATATGGAAATAACGACTACAACCAGTAACATTGCAACATCGTCAGTTCATGCAGGAGATATTATAGCATATGAAATATGGAACTGGGGGCAGTTGCCCAATGCTAAAGACCTTGCTATAGAACTGACTGCGGTGCTTATTGAAGTGGGTATTGGTACTTATCTGAGTGTAACAGTAGTACAAGAGATATCATGGGATATTGCTACGACTTTCCTTGCAGATGGTAGCATAAGTGATATTGCTCTGGATGTGGCGATAGATTCTGTAATATATGTTGACCCAGTAACTCTGGCAGCTATCGTAACGCCAGTTATAGCATGGTAAAAAAATAGTCCAATGCAAATCAAATCCTGGTGTCCTTTATGAGAGTACGATTTTCAAGAATTCATGGAACCAGTAAATTTGATTCGCTCATTTATTTTATTTCTGTAGCAAGTGGATTGACGGGATTTACTTTCGAAGTTTTGAAACAGGCACCATTTTATTTTAACTTTGCTCTTGCCTCCTTTTCTGTATCAATATTTATACTCTATAAGTATTTCATTCTCAGAAACGTAAAAAAAGTTAAGGATCCGTCTCTATTTATGACCGGGCACAGATTTCTAAACGAATTTGGAATAATAGCCTTTTTAGTGGTACCGTGGATTCATTTTGTCAGGATAAACAACTTTTCCATAATTAAGGAATACCTGATCACATTTATTGCTGTCTGGTTAACCTTAGGGTTGGCAATTGCGATTTCTACTGTGTGTTATCTCAAAAATATTTCTCCGGGGATTAATCAAGGAGTTGAAGATAAAAGTGTGATGAATTCTTTTTTTAATAGATATCCCGGGATCACAGAGAATGTTCCTGAAATACTCATGTTTGAAAAATCGGGCAAGCGGGGTGGAGCATGGGTGAGCGGGATGTTTAGAAAGAAAATTTGCATTGATAAAACGTTCTGGAATACAATTTCTGAGGATGAGAGAGACGCACTTTTGCTTCATGAGATTGGGCATATAGAAAATAATAGCTATTCATTGCCTGTTGTATATTCATTTGCTGTATCTTCTATAAACGCATTTGTATACACTAATTTAGTATATTTTGCAATAAACCTTGTTTCCCTCGAAACAACATTAATTCCAGTTCTTAGTATTATATACAATGTAATTCTCCTACTCAGTACAGTGGTTGCCACATTAATTGCTCTTAAGCTCAGGAAGTACGGCTTGAAAATCAATAACTCCCATCAGATAGAAGCTGACAGGTTTGCATTGGAACATTTGAATGGTAACAGTGAGGCAGTTATATCGATGGTGAAAAAGTTAAGAATGTATAAAGAGAAAAGAATTAGTGGAAAAAGATTAATATTTGTTGATTCCACTTCAGAATTAAGGATTAATGAATTAAGTGATAAACCTTGATAAAATTGAGCAAGCTGTATAAGGAATATAAACTCCGTTTAACGTATTTATCACTATTGAATTATGCTTGCAATACCCAGAACCATTATTGCTTTCTAAAAATTCTGATTACAAAGGCATATAAAATGCATACTTCAAAATTATTTTCACACTAGAATTCACTCAAATAATATAACTAACTGGTAGAAGATATATCAAAGACGAGAAGAAAATATAAAAAGGAGAATCAAATGAATCTAATGAATATAAGTGGAAGGTTTATAATTTACGTTACAGAACAATCGTTCCTGATATCACTAACATCACTTGTTGCAATGGAACTGAATATAAAAGCCGTATTTTTAGGGTTTTTTATAGCTTATAGAATAGATTTCGTTACAGGATTTTTACATATTTTTGATACATATTCTGGTATTTATAATCTAATTATACTTTTTATTCTTTCTTTTGTGTATTATTCAATTGAATCCAAAACAAATCATGGAATAGCAGAGGATATTTTCAAATCGAAAATAATAAGTAAATATCAACTAACAAAGAAAGAAATTATGAGTGTCCTGCTTATCAGAGACCTAATCAGATCATTTTTTATATCCTGCATTGTTAATTCCTTATTTGCTCTGAAATACAACAAATTGCTTCAAAGCTATTATGATCATAGGCATAATCTGGTTTCTATAATAAATAAGGATGAAAATAGAAAATCTCTTTTCTTGAAATATGTTTATTCTTCTATGATAATGTATTATTCAATATTTTTTATTCTTCTGATAATATATACATTTATAGACCCATCATCTCCTCTTGCATCATCTGGCGTTAAATCCAAATCAGCATTTCATTACTGGGTTTTCTTCAAATCAATACTTAATAATAACCTTACACTCGATATATCAGAGTATATGATAGGAGGATTTAGCCTCTTTGTAGGGACATTCATAGAACTTTTTTCATCTAATATATATGAAGCTGTTATTATCTCGTCGATGGACAGTACCCATGGATTCTCATCCTTTGTTAAGTTTATTCTCCCGCAGTTCTTCCCAGAAACCATGGGATATGTCTTCGGCATGTCCATAGCACTGATCATCACTGATATAATATTATCATTTATTCAGTCTCTGGTTAAAAATGAAAAATCAGAATACTTCACCAAAAGAGTTCATGACTTATCCTATAATTTAGTTTTTTATTTTTTGCTTTCAGTGTCACTGCTTATTGTGGGTGCATTGATAGAATCTTCTCTTGGAATATACAATTTCTGAGGATGAGATGTCCAGTAAACCTATGGCGATCATCAACTGTGCACGTCGAGGAGAATAAATGACTAATCAATGTAAGTTTGATATGGGAAATTACCTGTTTATCCTATTAGCGGTGGATACATGCGTCTCAGTGATGAGGGGGTATGAAGTTATCAATTCTGCAAAAGCAAAGGCTGCAGCGAAAGCGAATGAAATACAGCACCGTTAGGTCTAATCCGTACGGTTGGGATAAAGACTGATACAGATGCAGGAAACAACAGGATTGATGCGTCTGCTTCCCCGGTGTCATGTCGGCAGCATGCGAAGAAAGTCATGTATGGTAAGTCGGGAAACCTTGTCGTGTCCATGAACATGCCACGAAAGGTGGTTTAGTTATGGTAGCGGTATCTATAAGTCCAAAAGACGAAAAGATATGCAATGCACCACAAGGAGTTGGAGAGGCTCATATTACTCATGACGTGAAGGACAGCATGACCTTCATAGAGTGTAAACGCTCATTCAAACTTACCCATTTTCGGCCATTGAAAAGTACCCAAAAAAGGCCATTGAATATTTACCACCCCATGCGTTTTCATGCTGGAGACAGCCTGATCAGAGAATGCACAGAATTCACGATGAAGAATCTCAGTACCGACGGACCTGCCTTTGTCACATGCCCGTATATTGCAACTGATCCGGACTGGTCAACCTTAGGTACAAGACCGGTGTAGGATGCAAGGTGATCTGCATCGGGAAACCTTGATATGTCACCTATTTCTGAATATATTCCAAGGGCAGTGTAATAATCTATTCCGGGTATGCTCATGAGTATATTCACGTACTCGTTGTCCTTTCCCATGGATGCAAGCCTGTCCTGCACACTGTCAATATTGTCAGATATTGCCCTGAATCTTGATATGAGATCTGTAAGGATGAATCCATCTGTTTCGTTCAGACTGGCTGAAAGATCAAGCATCTTTTTCAGTGCCCTCTTACCGAATATGTCCGATGCATCTACAGACAGTCCATTGCGTGCAAGAAGTGCATGAACCCTGTTCTTTATGGCTGTGACCTCTTCACCCAGTGATCTTCTGTACCGTATCATTGATCTTATGCCATCAATCTCCCTTGATGGAAGATAGGATTCAGGAAGTTCTCCCATCCTGAAGAGCTTTGCAAGGTTTCTTGCATCGTTCTTATCTGTCTTCTTCGTTGATCTGAATATGATCTTGAGTGCCTTTGGATTGGCAGGATGTATCCTGAATCCGTTATCCCTCAGCAATCTGGCAACATACTTTCCTGTTGTTGAGGATTCCACCACTATGTCCGAATCCTTCGGATATTTTCCCATGAAAACATTCCACTCCTTTTCCGTATTATCCATCCTGTACTCTTCCACTATCTTTCCATCCATATCTGTCACACAGACAGATTCGCTAAGTTTATGAGCATCTATGCCTATTATCAATCTGTCACCTCCTTTTGGTGATTCCGGGAAATATGTTGGCCGGTAACACTCTACTATCCGTCCCCTTGCGGGGGCATGGTGTCGGTCCGCAAGCTGCCAACCTCATTGACGAGCTCGAAGCTCAGAGATCTGATCGGCAGCCTTTCCCGGACCTCGTACTCCACACGTTATGGAATACGATCAAAAAACTTCTTTCATAGTAGATGTCATGAAAAAAGTTTTTCTGTCCACGCTTGCATGACGGTGTTAGCGTGAGAGTTGGAGAGGCAGCCGTTCTAGTACTTGACCTTCGAGGTCGCTCAGTAGATTGGCTGCCCTTCGTCTCGACATAATACCCTGAGACAAGGGTGAATAGAAGTTTGTCGAGTTATCTCCGACTCTAAACTCTCACTTACCACACGGAGGTGGTTGGAATCCTGATAGGTTTGGATGTACATAAACATTCCATATATGCAACAGAATTGAATGAAGATGGAAACATAAAGGAACAGTATGAGTTTGCTAACAGTGAAGATTGCTGGAATGAATTTAAGAACAGATATATCAGACAGAAACCGGAGATTGCACTGGAGGTATCAACATCAGGAAAATATGTTACAGGACTCCTGAGAGATATGGGTTTCTCAGTCCACATGGCTGATCCCTCAAAGCTTCCTGTAATATATAAGAGCACAAAGAAGAACGACAAAGAGGATTCATACAAACTTGCCAGAGCTCTTCACCTTGGAGCATTGTCAGAGGTGTATCTTCCCTCAGCAGAGATTGATGATTTGAGATCAATGGTCAGGTACAGGAAATCAATTGGTGAGGAGATTACAAAACTGAAGAACCGCATACATGCAGTTCTCACCAGGCATGGAATATCCATACCTGCATCTGACATATTCGGTAAGAGAGGTCTCAGATTAATTGAATCCAGATCATCCGTTCTGAGCAATATGGAGAAGATAACACTTGCAGACATGCTTGAGAGGATCAGTGATCTCAAAGAAAGATCATCATCCATTGAGGATGAGATGGCCAGACACACCACGGGAAACAATAATGTGAACCTTCTCATGACAATTCCCGGTATCAATATCTATTCTGCCACATCAATTGTGGCAGAGATTGGTGATATTAACAGGTTTGACAGAAAGGAGAAGCTTGCATCATATGCAGGTCTTACACCAAGACAGAATCAGTCAGGTAACAGAGACATAAGAGGTCACATAACAAAGCATGGTCCTTCAATGCTGAGATTCATACTTGTAACAGCAGCACATTCTCTAATAAAATATTCAAGGAAGATGAAGATGAAATATCTGAACATTGTGAGAAGAACCGGCAGGAACAGAGCAATAGTTGCCATTGCAGGAATACTTGTGGAAACAATATATGTAATGCTCTCAAAGGGGGTGGAATTCGATGATCAGATTGAAACCCTCACTGAGAGAAAACAGAAATCCATGGCAGCAAGATCAAGGAATCCTGTGAGGAATAAGAGTCTGGAGGATACTGTAAAGTTATTTATACAAAACAGAAATCGGAGGAAGACGGGTTAACTTTTTTCATAGTAGATCTGTGTCTTATTTCTTTTTCATTTTTGTCCTATTATGCGAAAAACATTTCAATAATGCTTGCTTAATCCGTTACGTTTATTTTCATATATGGAATTTAGAAATCATGAAAAACGTGATCAAGGTCCAGAAAATGATTGAACCTGAAGTAAGACCTTCTATCAATGTAATGTGCCCATATTGTGATATTTTTACGGTAATTAATCAACTTTTAACGGAACCTTCCTGCATACATTTTGAAGACTTTACTCTTTTCAAACGGGACGGTGATTTATTAAGTGAAATTGATGACCAGAACGATAAGGTAGTAATGTGCGAAGCAGTTTTCCGCCTATCGGGAAGCAAGTTCCCCAATATTACCATGAGCTACAGCGGAGAGGCAGTAATGGATGGGGACGAGGTCAGTATTATGGTTAAAGGAAAACGCCAAGCTACCATGTTAATAGATGAATTTTTTGACACGTTATTAGATGATGAGAATGATGACACAGAATATGTGAGTGGTAACTGATATGGATGATTTTGTACGCACTGTGGGAGAACGGTCCCTGACTAAACTTTACGACGAGGCTACAACACTAATATCAAAAGGGCCCGGAATGAAGTATGTTTCCCGGTTGAAAAGTGTTCTCATTGCTATGGATCTGGTTCTTGAACCACTTTCCAAGGCAAACGTGGATTACAGAGAATCCCTCAAGAGAGTTAGAAGCGAGCTTAAAGAAGCGGAAATAAGAGAGGGAAAGATGGCCATAGTTGATTCAGCACCTGGAATTTATAACGCACTTACCGACTGGTTTAGGAACCTGAACAATGTCATAGATGATAACAATCTTCTCTTTGCATCGTCCATGGTTTACCAGGAGAAAGATGGTGATAAATTGGAGGTTGCCGATGACAAGACTCCCCTTTGAGGATCCAGAGTATTCCAAAAATAGATACAACACCTGGCTAATGCCATGGATCCGAAATAGGATTGCAAGGAATATGGATGTTCTTGGATTGTTTGTAGGACCAAGAGGAAGCGGCAAATCTTATGCAGCACTTGAACTGGCATATACGTGCGATGTCACAGTAAATCAGAATAGAGTTATGTTTGACGTTACAGATTTTGTAGATTATGTTGTTGATGGAGACCTGAAAAAAGGTAACTCAGTTATACTGGACGATGCCGGCGTATTCATGAATGCCAGAGACTGGCAGACGGTTCGGAACAAAGCCGTGTCCATTGTCGCCCAGTCCTTCAGATACAGGAATCTTATAACCTTCATTACTGTTCCAAAATGGAATTATATAGATGCGCAGACAAGGGGTCTTATAAACATCTTTTTTGAAGCTACTAAGGAGCAGGGGGTTTTTAAGGTCAAATTGCCGGAACCCAATCCGTTCAGGAAAGGGGAGGATTTCCTGGTATATCCGAGAGTTCAGGTTCCAAATTTAGGTTATCGTGCAAGGACAATAACAGTCAAGACTGTGAAATTCAGTCTTCCCCCTCAATGGCTCATAGATTCTTATGAGCAAAAAAGGGATGGAGAAATACGAAAGAAACAGAAGGATGTTCAGAGGATGCTGCACACAGTGTCATCTAAACAGAAAGAAGAGGTAAAACCAAAGAGAAAGATTAATCCAAACTCAATAAAGAATCTCAAGCATGTAAACGATCGAAAGATTATCGATAGCAACCTCGAAAGAAAACGAGTAATTTCCGAGAAATCTCTCGAAAACCTATAGCCCCTGACATGTTACTTACATATAAAACAGGTAAAGATGAATTTTCCTTTTATTTCCATTTTTTCTTTGTTCAGTAGTGTTTCCTCGTTCAATTGTAATAAAATTTATTTAACGGGCGTATCTATTATTTCCCATACAAATAATCGGCTTGTTTTAAGGGTTGTGTGAAATGATTAGCGCACGTTTGTTTAAACTACAGAAGAGATACGGATAACTTAGATTAGATTGCACCAACACACCCGGTTATGAATAAAGAGCAAGTTGCTATAATAAGACTTAAATAAGATTCATAGATAGTTTAACATTAATGGTGTGCAGACATAAGAAATTAAAAGGATACTTTCGAATATTGTATTATTAGTCACAGCTGGGGTGTAAGAGTGGATGTAACGGAGAGGACTATTGTAAAATTGAGGTTAAAGTTCCGGATGGCCTTAAACTGGCAAAGCAAGAGGAAAAGAGAATGACGGATATTGATATTCCAGTTATCGTGA
Source organism: Thermoplasmata archaeon (assembly GCA_021818675.1). Taxonomy (GTDB): domain Archaea; phylum Thermoplasmatota; class Thermoplasmata; order Thermoplasmatales; family Thermoplasmataceae. Next base: position 9,423 of record JAKATR010000066.1, read on the forward strand.
TGGGGATTGAAGAGTAAAAAAACTGGGCGGGTTACCAAACGATGGTTCTATTTCATAGTGATTCTTACATATTGTTTGATTGCAATATTAAGCCTCGTTTTTCTATTCTATTTGCATTTTGATATAACTAAAGTGCTTTCATTCCTGGGGATCACAATATCTCCATCAGCCCCTTCATTTTTGGCTATATTTCTATCTCAATACAGCGCGCAAGCTGAAGATGTACGAAAGGGGGAACGCCTCAAGGACATTCAAATAAAAAAGGAGATAAGTATGGCACTTATCAGCCACTATAAAGAGGTAAGAAAGGAACTCAATGCATTGCCTATTAAAATGCAGAATCTTTCCCCGCGACAAGCGCAGTTCATAGATATTCACCTCGAAGAAGAGAACATGAGTATTATAGATAACGCCAGTGACAACAATGTGGAAAAAGCTATTCTCCATTTTGACGATTGTAATCACGGATTCTTAGACACGTTTAAAAAATCTGAATCAGAGGTAAATGTTATCAATGAAAAGATTGACGCTCTCGAAAATAAAGTATTGGAATTTCTAGAAAGAGAAAAAAGCAGTGGAATTAATTTTGCAAAAAGGTTTACGGAGAGCAAAAATTCTCCGAATGAAATATTTGGAGAAGAAGTTTTTCGTGCGGTATACAAAATATGGAGCGACGAATCTCATTGCCTTAAAACCATTTCCTCTTTAGATTCTGGCCTTCAAGGACCCATTCCAAAATCATTTACTTTATTCGAGTGTATAAGTATCCAACCACCAGACATAAAGTTTAACGGCAGTTTGACACTGGCTCAAATTGACTCATACTCATCAGGAATGGATGTATTGTGTTTAATTTTAAAGCTACTCAAAGACACTGATCTCAAATCCAAATACCAGTCAATTGTCATAGAATGTAGGAATATTGAAAATTTAAGGAGAGAATTTAGCACCAAATATGATGAAATAATTAAAAAAATTGATCAGAATAAGCTCCTCAATGTCCTAAAGTGTTGTCCTTTTCATGAATATAAGGATGATATAATGTCCTACTTCGAGTATTCTGGGCTCTATGCAACGGAGTGATTTATCTTACCCTTCCCATGAACTCCGACGTATCCATTCCTGTTATTTGAGTGTAAATGCTTGTTGTAAATACCGAGGAATGCCCCAGCCATTGCTGCAACACATTCAATGGAACATTATCCATTATGGCCTTAACCGCGAATGTATGCCTGAATTTATGAGCATGGATCCTAAAACCAAGTTTATCCTGCATCTTCTTGAAATACAGATCTACTACCTGCCTTGACATGGGAAATAAAGGATCCTCTGACTTTGTAGAAATGTTCATTTCAAGGAGATATTGCATATATGCATCCCTGAGTTCTGAATGCAATGGAATAATTCGATATTTCTCTCTTTGAATTCCATTTTTATCTTTACCCTGTTTGAGAGTTTTCATTCTGATTGAGTTAGTTCCCAGATTGATGTCTGATGGCTTGACAATCAGGACCTCATCGATCCTTGCACCTGTCCGGTATAAGAATTGTACCAGGAGAAAATATCTTTTGTGTTTTTCTGACCTTCTTTTATCTGCTGCTATCTTATCAGAGATCTCAAGGAAGATCTTCTGAACTTCCTCATCTGAAAAAAAATCAATTGAGAGAGATCTTCCGGAAGACTGGATCATCATGCTCCTTGGGATCGGTAAACCCATAACATGACATTATGTAAGTCTTTAAATATGTTTGTTAATAGTGACACAAGAGATCTCTGTCATAAGGTAAACGTGAGTATATAAAGAGAGGATTGAGATCGGAATCATAACATGACAAAATGTCTGTTTTGTCATAGCAAGTTGTTATGATGATGCATCATGAAAATTTGATTAAATGATATCTAAGAAAATGATGCTTTTGAAAAATATCAGCATATTTTGTTCAGTGCCCTAATTTAGGTAGGTATAATTGACCTGCCTGTTTTCAAGTGCTTCTTAAATCTTTTATAAATTAGTCTTGAATATAAATAATCATCCGAAAACTATGGCATAGAATAAACCCAAAGCACCGCCTATAACCATTGCGTAGCCCACGATGAGTTGAAGGTTTAATTTCCTTTTGTTGGAATACATGATAGTTATAATGTGCTCAGACTATTTATTCCTTTCTTCAGCATCGAGAATTATTGCCAGTCCCCCACTTAAAACTGCAGTTGCAATCCATACTAACCCTGCAAATAGTTTTGTTAGGCCAAAAATATTTATTATCCCATTTGCAGCAGGTATAGAAAACACTTCAAATGCTGCAAGTAGGCTTAACAGAGAAACACCTCCAAGGACATGTTTAAAAATCAGTAAAATCTGGTGAAAAATTAGGTTGCCATTGAATCATAGCAGACCGAAAACCCAAAGAAGCCCTATTCCTCCAAAGGCCATCAGTATGAGTCCAATGATATTGTAGGAGTTCATCCCTCGCCTACCTTGCCTATTCTCAACATTCATATAATAACCAATCCCTCGTTCTATATAATTATTTCTTCTCTTCTCCATAGAGATAGAAAGCAGCTCCGCCTGAAAGTGCAGCCATAAATATCCACAATGCTCCTGCATAGGACCTTTTGAAATAGAACAGATCTATAATTCCATTTACAGCAGGGATTGAAAACACTTCAAATGCTGCAAGAAGGCTTAACAGAGAAACACCGCCAAGGACATGTTTCAGCTTTATGTGAAATGAACTGTCCGCTTTATTCCACTTTTTTGTTGTATATTCTTTTACAGCAGCCTTTCCTCTTGCTACCTTCTTACCGGATGTTCCTTTTGATTTGGTGTTTCCTGGCATAGTTATCCCCCTATGCTTTAAGAAAGATTGAAAATTTTAACCATGGTCGGAACGCAAGAATTATTATATCTATTTAATTATCTGATATCATGGAAAATGTATTACTACCAGATGAAGTGATTAACTCTTTTAAGAAATTTAAGCGCAATTATGAGGCAGCTAACAGTATGTACAATGAATTGAAGGAACACGTGGGCAAATATGTTGCAATTGATAATGGAAGTGTTATTGGATTCACTGATACTTACCAAGATGCTAAGGAAAAATTCGGAAACATTGACGGTGTTTTCATAGAGCTAGTAACTGACAAAAACATTTTTTGGATCCTTTAATTATCAGGAAACCCGTTATGGAAGTTATAGATTTAATATTTGATGAGAAGAGAAACTTATTTTCAATTCCAGTTATATTGACAAAGAAAACTTTGCATGAAATGGGCGACATTCCTGGAAAGTTACATAGAACCGTGTGGTGCAACGCAATTATGTATTTAGATACTGGTTCTAACTTAACATCGATTACTGCAGATGAGGCGGAAAGACTATATCTAAATCAAAAAGCTTTTAAGAATGAGAGAGTGGGTGGAATAGGGGGGTTTGTGGAAACTCCGACAACGAATGAAGTAAAGATTAGTGTTATGAGCAGAAATTCCACGATAAGTTTAAACCTTGATAAAATTGCCGTTCATTCATCCCATATAAAAAAGAAGATTGAAAAGAAGCAGGGGGTGTATGTGCAAAGGGGAGAAGAAATGATAGAAATGATATGCCTGTTTGGTTTAGATGCGCTTGAAAAACTTGGAGGCGTGTTAGAGATAGATGTTAAAAATAAATCAGGAAAGATAATCATTTAGAGATTTCCTGAGTTTTCTTATCTTTTAGGGCCATCTGTATAATAGCTGTTAGAATCCCTGTTCGTTCAGTTTCCGGCATGTTTCCAATTAGTGCCTTTACCTTTTCATCTATTAATCCTTTATTCTCCAGCTCCTTCTCTATGTGGTCCTCTCTTTCCTTAAGCTCCAGCGTTGCTTCAATTGTTAGGGGAAGCCAGCACTTACGGCAATAATTTCCATCAGAGGGGTTCGCTTCGCCGCACCTGGGGCACTTAACCGGCTTGGGTTCCGCTATGCCATTGTCCTGTACTTCCACGCCATAAGCCTTCAGAATGGCTGTGTCAGTCTGCTTTCCGGAAAGGTGTACATAGGTTGCCATTTGCTTGGTCCCGGGAACCCATCCCATTTGCGCTTCTAACGGTGCCTCAGCTACCCTTGAAGCAAGGATCGATGCCCTAGTATGCCTAAACAGGTGAGGATATATTCGTTTGGTTATCCCTGCTCTCTTCGATGACGCCCTTAACGCCTTCCTCACATCGTCATAGGTCATGGCCCTCCCCCTTATTCCTTCGGAGATATTGCAGAATAAAGGGGCATTGATATCATTCCTGCTGGGGTGGTTGTCAAGCCATGCCCTCAGGTAAGGCACAGAATCACCTACGATCCTTACGGGTCTCGTGCCTGTTTTCCCTTCAAACGGGACTTCAAGCACAGCTCCGTAATTGTCGAACCTGGCGCTTTTTATCTTCATTAGCAGCAGCTCACCGATTCTGCACCCGGAATCATAAAGGGTTGAAAATATGGCACGGTCCCTTGCATTATTGCTTGAAGCGATCAAGGCATTGACCTCTTCAACTGTTATTAGATCCGATTGCTGGATCTTCTGCCTTGGCTGCTTTATCTTGACGTCCTCAAACAGAGCTTCAAATTTCTTCCTAGGAAGTGTCTTACGGTAAAATTTCCTCAGCATCTTGATGTAAGTGTCCTTAGTCCATTCAGAATATCCGTCATTGAGCTTTATCATGACTTTCTTAATGTCCTCCTTGGAAGGATTGAGGAAGTTATCGGGAATCCATCTTGCTGCAACCCTTAGACGCTGATAATAATTCATTCTCCTTCTTTCCCCTATATTCTCCAGTATAAGGTCACCGTCCACGAAGCCGGTAATTGCCTTCTTTACATTCTCAGGTATCGGTTCCTTGCTCAGCATTTTTCTTTCGTATTCGATCGTCAGGTTCGAGAATCCCATGTCATGATCAATCGTCAGGAGGTAATAAAAGTATGGTAGGGATATGGACTTCAGGTTTATATCCCGTTCGGGGCGTTTTATATTACAATGGTTCACCTTGTTTTCGGAACCATTGATGTATGGTTTACCATCAGTTCTTTCATGGCCCATAATGTGTTGAGGAAATTAAATAAAAATAGGTGGGATATTATTTATTTTTGCCCATGAGAAGTTTTCCTGTCTTAGGCTTAATGTCATCGGCTTTCTCAGGTTCTCCTACTAAATTCACCGTTTCGCTTCTTTCCTCGTGATACCTGTTGTCATTCGGCTTAAGAGATATTGCCACATCGTAGTTTTTTATAGCCTCTTCGTACCTTCCCAGGAGTTTTAACAAATTGGCCTTTCTGTAGTGATAATCAGGATTGCTTTTGTTAATAGCTATCGCTTTATCATACTCCTTTAATGATTCCTCATATTTTCCAAGATTGTTTAAAGAATATGTCTTCTTCACATAGAATTCTGGATTTTTTGGGTTCAAAGATATGGCTTTATCATATTCCTTAGCTGACTCTTCAAATTTTCCTATTGCGTTGAGAGATGCTGCTTTATTATTATAATAGTCAGGATTATTTCCATTTATAGATATTGCCTTATCATATTCCTTGATAGATTCCTCATATTTTCCCAATCTTATGAGTGCATGGCTCTTTTTAATGTAGAAATCAGGATCTCTGGGATTAAGGGCAATGGCTCTATCGTATTCAACAATGGCATCATCGTATTTTCCCAATGACTGAAGCGCCCATGATTTTCGAATGTGATATTCAGGATCTTTAGAGTTTATTGCAATTGCTTTATCATATCCGGCAACCTCTTCATCATATTTTCCAAGCATGTGCAAAGTCTCTGATTTATACATATAGAAATCTGGGTCTTTTGAATTCATCCCTATGGCGACGTCAAAGCTTTTAATCGCTTCTTCGTAGTTTCCGATTGCATACAGAGTCTTTCCCTTATTGAAATAGTACTTTGGATCCTTTGATACATCTGTCATATTAGTGATATTTGGAATTTCATTATCTATTTTTTAACTGTCAGTTCATTGCGAAATTTTCAAATGGCTTAAATATACAATAATCACAGATTTCAATTTACTCATTACGATTCTGGCAGCCCTCATTATTGCAATGAATTGAAAATTCTATTTGATTCATCGTCTCAGATTAAATATGAAATTTTTTTAAATATCTGCTATCTTTAATATCTGCTTTCCGAAATTAGCACCAGTAAAAAGCTTTTTGAAAACCTCCGGAGCATTTTCCAGGCCAAATGTAATTTCCTCTCTCTGTTTTAAACGTTTTTCCTTTAGCCAAATATACAACTCCTTGTGAGCTTCCGCAAATCTCGTGATGAAGTCGCTAACTATGAATCCTTCCATCCTTGCTCTTCTCGAAATTAGATTCGCATAATTTCGCAACGGATAGAAATTTGTTGTCCCGTAAACCGATATTGCACCGCAGAGCACGATCTTACCATTTCGCTTAATTTTTGAGAGAGCAATATCCAGAAGCTCACCGCCAACGTTATCGAAATACACATCTATTCCTTCGGGAGAAAGTTCCGAAAGCTTTTCAGAAATGTTCACCTTTTGATAATCTATGCAATAATCAAAACCGGCCTCTTCAACAACCCATTTGCATTTCTTTTCACCTCCTGCAATACCGATTACTTTTGCTCCAATTATTTTGGCTATCTGACCAGCTATTGAACCAACAGATCCAGCTGCACTCGAAACTAAGAAAGTATCTCCCTTTTTGACTTTTCCAATGTCTTTAACCCCGAAGTATGCACTCATTCCCGTGATTCCAAACAGGCTAAGTGAATACCATGGAGGATTTACAAATTCTATTGGATTTATACGATTGACAAAGGACCCGTTTGATATGGCATACTCTTGCCAACCAAACAAACCAGACACAAATTCTCCAACCTTGAATTGATTATTCTTTGATTCCACGATCTGGCCAACAGAAAATGATCTAACGACTTCTCCAATCTCAATTTTATCAACATAGGTATCCCTCTTCATCCAGTTAAGTTGTGTTGGATCGAAGGAAAGCCAGATGTTTTTGACCAAAAACTCTCCGATAGCTAATTCTGGAACTTTCAATTCCATCATTCTAACGTTCTCATTCTCAAAATAATCTTTTGGTCTGCTAACGAGTACCCACGCTTTATTGGAAATTTTCATAATTCATTAAGAATAATCTTTAGAATAAAGTTTGTTTTTTATTGTGGGTTTAGATAAACTTTTACGCATTGAATTCTTAGGTTTATCAAAGTGACATCCCTACCAAGCTAATGTCAGGGGCTCCCGTATGATTAAACTCATATCGTTAATTTTTTCTCAATTTTAATTGATAAAATCGCCATTGAAGTGACTAATCCAAACATCATAAATGTGATCCAAATTATAATAGGAAAATTTTGGAACAATTGGAGGAGTGAGGTTCCAATCAAAGGCCCAAATGGAAGAACAAATCCGTTTACCATAGAATAGGTTCCAAAATATCTACCTCTATTCTCGATGTTGGACATCTTGGAGATAATAGCTGACGCCATTGGTAGAATCATGTCCTCACCTATGCTTAAAATCGAAACTAATATTCCTATCATATAGAAATTTGTGACTACGCTGAATAACAGGTAAGATATGGCATAAAGTAAAAGTCCTATAAAAATAACTTTGATCTCACCTATTTTATGAGCTACATTATTGACCGGTACTTGAAACAAAACGACAATTACTGTATTTAAGGCAAATAAAATTGATATTTCAATAGGTGTCAAAAGGTCATAATTACTGAAATAAATTGGAAAAATAGGAGTTAAAAACATCAATGAGACCAAACCTGAGAAGGCCAGCACAATGGAAACTTTAAGTAAATTTCTATCTTTTGACATTTTAGTTGTTTCACGTATCCTATTTATTCCTAAATTTGCTGATTCAGGAACGTATTTTAAATATACGAGGAATTCAACAAAAGCTCCTAAAACTGGGATTGCAAAGAAAATTAAGATGTTGTAAGAGTATGCAATTCCTGCGAATATCATTCCAATTCCAATTCCAGCATTGGCCAACATACGCTGCCTACCAAAAGCTGCAATTCGTTGCTTTTCATTAGATACGTCTGAGGTAATAGCACCGTTCAGAATCCTCTGCATAGAGATGGCTAAGCCTGTTCCGTAGAATGAAATGATAATAAATATGACCGAATCATTGAAAAAAACTAAAAATAACATGGAAGTGAAGGAAATTAAAATAGTGAAAACTGTCATAAGCATGAGTGTTCTTCTTCCCATCTTATCTATGAGAATACCTCCGTATACTCCCACCGGTATTGAAAGGAATCCATATCCCATGAAAATAAGCCCGATATCGAAGTAGCTGAGCAGTTCTCTTTGTGAGAAAAAAAGCGTGAGAAGTAGAAATAACGGAAATCTGCTGAATCCTCTTATAAAACCAGCAAATGACAATGCATTTATGGACGAATTTAATTTTTCTATCTGTTCACCTGTTGTAATCTTTTTGAAAATTCCAGACAATTTCAAAACCTGTTTATTAATGGCTGTAATTTTGTATTTACTCTTCTATGAAAAATCTTAAGATATTCCTTCATAATGTATATTCTCTCTTTGATTGATCTTCTTTTCAAATGACTTCAATAATCTCTTTCCAGGGTTCAGTTTTGCCAGATTTATTTTCCGTACCTTCCCATTTGTCTTTTTTTCAATACTTATTGTCTCCATTTTTTAACCCTCATACTTCCAATTATTTTTCTCGCTGTTCTTCGTTTTCAACCTGACGGTGCATATGCGTTAGTAGTTATACAGCTTCCTTTAAATGATTCGTAAACCTTTTTTGTCCTAATGAATTTAATTATTTAAGATCATTTAGATGGTGAATAGTATGGCCCCTTCATTCATTTTAATTTATAGCCTAATTTATAAAATT
>JAKATR010000048.1 GCA_021818675.1 Thermoplasmata archaeon
GATTCTCACGGGTGTATGAGATAATTGACGACAGGAAAACAATCATGTCTGAGATACCTGCTTCATCCAAAAAGCTGGATGAACAGATAGGGACACATGTATTCCCTAAATAATTGTGGAGTTAAGGATAAAAAATTATTTTTAAATTTTTTTAGATCGCTTTAAGACGTGTTTACACTAAAAAGAACAAACTGCTTGACATGGTTAATAACCTCTATGGAACATATCTGGTTTTGAGGGGCCATAGATTTGCATCGCCCATCTTGGTATACTTTAGTAGGTATAAATGTGTATACGGAAGATGAAATCATGTGAAATACTGGATGTAGCATTATAAGCTCAAAGTTGTTTATCGCCATTGCCCCTGTTGAATAATTTTTTCCGGGATTGTCATAACAAGCTATCTTGATAGCACAAGGATTACGATCAAAATAACTCATATTATAAGGATATGGTTTTGGATTAATTTCGATTAGAGTTTTTCCGCAGCAAGTTCCATTTTTATATGTTATAATAAAGCTAATATTGTAAAATGAAATGTTTCCATTGCATCCGTTAATTGAGTTTATCTTAAGTTCATAGAAGGTTGTATTATTATTAAGTTGTATTGGTGAACCTCCATTAATAGTGCAGTTATAATAGAAGCCTTTTGTCAATGTGGCAGAGATTTCAACTGCAACAGGAGGCTTTGATATTGCTGAATTTGTGGCGTAGTATGTTAATGCAGTGTAAAGGGTTGCGGCAAGAACAATGGTAATTGCTATGAGTATGATTGTGGCAATGATCGGAGAGACTGCATCTTCTTCCCTGTTTATGATCTGCTTCATTTTCTCTTCCTCCAGAAATAGTATGCACCGCCAGATATCAACACGGCACCTGCAATAATTATAAGGTAAATGAAATTGTCTTTCATGTAGGCTGCATAGTTAAATGAAAATGTGATCTGAATAACTTTACTTTGCCCGTTAACCACTACACTTCCAGACTGAGGGTTAACCGAATATGTCTGTGAAGTTCCAACGGTAAATGAGTACGTTCCATTAGGAAGATATATGTTTTCTGAATTTTGACCTATGGTAAAATTGGCTGGTCTTCCCTCCATATTAACATACCATGAAATGTGTGAATTCATTCCGGTTTCGGTGAAATCGATTTTGTATTGAGGAAATAGCTTTACCATGTATATGTTGTTTGAATTTGCAGATACTGCGTATATTATGCCAGAGGTACTATCTAATGCTATAGAGTTAATTTCTGTTCCCACATTGATCTGTGCTTCAAGGAATTCAGTTGATGAGTTGACAATGGAGATATTCCCTGAGTTATAATCAGTCAGTAAAATGTTTTGATCAAGTGCATCGAATAACAGGTTTGTGATGAAACCGGTTCCAATTGATATTGACCTGGTTGTATTACTTGCAGGAGAAAATAAAATACCTCTACCTATAATGTCACAGGTTACAGGATCAAGTATTATATCGGAACCTGGACCCGTAATAGTTCCATCACTCGTGTTATCTTTTACATTAACTATATCTAAGGAATTTGAACCGGAGAAGGATATGTAGATATCACCTGTGGCTTTATCATAAACCATTGTCTTTCCAGCCCCAAAGAAGTATCCATGATATATATCTATAGATGTTACAGGAACTCCATCACCAGTAAAAACTGAAACGTTCCATGATTTTGCATTCAAAATGTATAAATAGGAAGTTTGTTGACAGTATATCATGCTAACTGGATCCTCACCAACATTCAATGATTTCACCACAGAAAAATTCCCTGTATCCAATATTGTGACTGTATTGGACATACTACTGGAAATGTAAAGATAGTTATTATCAGGATTCAGTGCAAAAGATGTAGAACCATAGCCAATTTGAACATTGGCGATCTCCATATGCGTAATAGGATTCAAAACGTCGATGGAGCCATTAGTCAACGAAACAAATAAGAGATTATCGTATGAATCATAATATGCCGATTGTGGAAAAACATACCCTAAGGATATATCACTTGTGTTTTGCAATGATGAACCATTTAGAGCGATTATCTCATTGTTCAAAGTGTATCCAATATACAATTCTCCTGTTTTTCCATTTAATCCATAATACTGTAATGATGGATCAAATTCACTGTAGAACGGAGGTACAGATATATTCTTCACGTTTGAAAAGGAAGATCCGTTTAAAATTACAATTGAACCGTTGTAATTATATATGTACAGATAATTATTTGCTGGATCATAAACCATTTCATCAGGCTGGATTGCGCAACTTATAGTTTTTTCCAGTCCTCCTGAATTTCCGTTGAGAATTTTTATGTCGTTGGAGCGATACTCATTGGCAAGCAGTGTGTTAGCAACCTTGTCATAAATGAATGAAATCATTGATGATACTGTATGTGAATGCACAGATGTATTAACTGTCATATTCTCAATAATAATACTACTTTGACCTTGGATATATAGATAGTTATTTTCCTCACAATATTGAATTCCAGCAATACTGCATGATAAATTTTCATCAAAATTTACTTTGCCGGTAGTGATATTCAGCAAGGAGATTCTTCCCCCATAGCTCGCAAAAATAATCTCATTTTTTTGTGGTATTATAGCTTCTCCAAAATAATCGCACGGAAAAGAGGTTAGAGTTGTTGTTTTAAAATCCGATGTGTTAAGGGAAATTATTGATCTATTAGATATACCACCCGACTGTATAGAAGAGATGTTGTCAGTTACATACAGATATAGCATTGAGTTTTTCGAATCATAGCCGATCCAGCTAATGCATTTTCCAATGTCTATGTTTTTAACTATCTGATTTGATTTATTAATTTCGTATAAATATGAAGAACCTGCAACATAAAGATAGCCATTTTCACTGTCATATGCCATTACAGAAAGATTGGTTCCATTTTGAGGGATTGCATTTTGTGGTTCTCCTAAGGAGAAATTTCCTGAAACGGCTCCAAAATTAATTGGTGTTGTCATTGCAGCGTGGTTTAGAGGAATATAATTACTATTTGTATAATTTAAATTTACTGGTGATAACAGAATTACGGTTAAAATTACCACTAAAATAAAAGAAAAAATAGTGGAGAATATTTTTGATTTTGTATGCATTTTAATCCTCAGTTATTACCTTTTCAGTTCAATTGGTTGGACATGGGAGACCTTGATAGCCAATGCAATAGTTAACAGTTCTTAGGCTTATAGTGTATGCCCCAGCACTGCCAGATATAAAACCATTATTAAGGTTTTGTCCACCACTACTGCTTTGCTGTAAATAATAGTAATTATACCATCCGTTTGACCAAGCTGTGTCGCCTGTGATCATTTTATTGTTAGCAAAGGCATTTATATCGTGAACTGAAAATGGGTTAAAATACGGAATCTGGGAAATCTTGCCTCCGAGATCCGGGGCTTCTACAACTGAACCAAAATAGTAAGGTGTGAACTTAGAAATTGAAGGAGTGTCAGTATAACCCCCATTACTCCATCTAGAATAATCATTGTAAGTGATGGTGAAAGCTCCATGGTCCCCCACATCATCAATTGAAATGCATATTGTATCCCCGGGTTGCGGATTATATCCGTGAATAGAGATTGGCATAGCGCCATAACTAGCACCTGGGTAATAATGCTCCCACCATATACAAGGAGCCTTATTTGGTGCCACCTCTACACCTGCCTGAACCATATTGCACCCATTGGAATCGCTTGAAAGAGAATCCCAGACCGACATTGCTACAGGTACGTATGTATCAACTGTATATCTCTTTGCACTAGTACTTGAAGCTATTGGACCGGGTTCGTTCTTATCATTCACACCCGACGGGATGACAATGTGTTCAGTAACTCCACACACAGCATAATTGAAATGCTTAGTCCAACTGAACCAGCCCCATCCACAAGGTTGAGAACCCTGTGAGTAGAACGAATATCCATCCCAATTGGTAGATTGTTGACCATAACCAACGCTACTCTTCTTTATTGTCTTAACAACCACTGTGGAAGTACCATTCATATTTTCAATGGTAAAAGATTTCTTAGAGGTGATTTCATTGTTTTTGATATATTTGGCAATAAGGTTCAAACTTATCATACCTGTGTAATTCGAATTCCAGCCGAGACAGCAAATGGGATTTCCCCCTTGCAAAAGGACTTTTGGATAAATTTCCTGCCATTGATTCATAACCTGAGACAGTTCACTTGAATAATTGAACTTTGCAGAAATGTTATGAGCATTATCCCATGCAGAATCTTCCAAATATGCCTTCATGGCTATATTAGCAAGAGAGGTTGAATTTACTTCAGCATACGTGTTTTGAGACGATTCCATCAAATTTGGACTTTGCTGACCATAATAAGAGGGCGCGTTGCCAGATTGAATTACTATCACAGACAATGAGGCAAACATTGCTACTATTCCTAGCACTACAAATTTCTTCAGTTTATTCCGCTTTTCAAGCATTCGGGCTCATAGAATATATATATATATATAAACCTTCAGTTGTGCGTCCTTAAGCTGCTGCCTGTAGAGATGGACTTCTAAAATGTGTTAAATGGAGAGTTGATAAAAATTCATTTACTATTTACATTTAAGTGTTAGGATGGTTAAAACAAAGGAACAATCACAATATCGTGAAGTTTCCCTTTCTGAATTTTTCGAGAAAAACAGGCATATTCTGGGATTTGATTCGCCTCAAAAATCTCTTTTCATGATTGTTAAGGAGGCCTTTGACAATTCACTCGATGCCTGCGATGAATATGCAATTCTACCTGAAATTATTGTTTCCATATCAAGGGTTTCCGATGATATATTCAATGTGTCTGTTTCAGACAACGGCCCGGGTATTGAAAGAACACAGGTTCCTAGGGTCTTTGGTCAACTTCTATATGGGTCAAGATTTCATGTGATCAGGCAATCGAGAGGGCAGCAGGGACTCGGCATTACGGCGGCAATCCTTTATGGACAGCTTACAACAGGTGAGAAGGCACGGGTGGAAACGAAAAGAGATCAGGATGACGTGGCATTTCGCTTCATCCTGGGAATAAATGTCAAAGAAAATAAAGCAGATATAAAGACTCAGGAACCGTTCATCTGGGATCGCCCGCGCGGTACAAGCGTGTCCATTACCGCCAAGGGAAGGTATGTAACAGGAAGACAATCAATAATTGAATATCTTAAAGAAAGCGCCGTGGTAAATCCCCACGCAAGCATCACCTTCATCGATCCAGAAGGGAACACTATTCATTTCAACAGAAATATTGAAAAAGCTCCGTACATTTCAAAGGCGGTCAAGCCACACCCTTATGGGATTGAGATTGGAGAATTGATAACAATGGCAAAGGCCACATCTGCAAAAACCCTCTTAAGATTCCTTTCCGATGATTTCAGCAGAGTCAGTGAAAATACTGCCGGCGAGATCATTGCAGAAGCAGGTCTCAAAGCAGACGCTGCCCCATCATCGTTGATCAATAAGGAGATATCTGCTCTTAGAGAGTCGATCCAGAAAGCAAAGCTGATGCCCCCTTCACAGGAAAGCCTTTCCCCAATTGGGGAAGAATTCATCAGAAGAGGAATGATGAGTGTTTACGGTGAGGAGAGACCTGAATTCTATGGGAGGCCTATTACCAGGAAGGCAAGCGTCTACAATGGAAATCCCTTTTCTGTAGAGGTAGGTTTGGTTTACGGCGGTGAGCTTCCTGGAGATCAACCTGTTAGAATAATACGGTTTGCCAATAAGGTTCCTCTGCTCTATCAGCCCGGTTCATGCGCAATCACACAATCGGTGTTCGAACTGGACTGGAGAACATACGGACTTGATCAAAAACAGGGAAAGGGTCAACCGTATGGTCCTGCGATCATCCTCGTTCATGTATATGGCCCAAGACTGCCATATACCTCTGAATCCAAGGAGGCCATATCCAGCGTGGAAATCATAACAGATGAAATCAAGGCAGCCATAAAACAGGAAATGAGAATGCTGAAAACCTTCGGGAACCGCAAGGATAAGATGAAAAAGGTTGCGGAGAAATTCAATCTATTCAGGAGACTTATCCCTGAGATTGCCAGCAAATGCTCTTCCATACTGGGAAGAGATGTTCCAGACATCAATCCAGTAGTATCCAAAATAGCCAACGTGGTCTTCATACATGAAGAGGCCATTCAGACCGAATCAGGGTATAATATACGCACAGAGATATTCAATTTCACCAGATCCACTCATAAATTTACCCTAAAGGCAGTATTTGGAGGTATGGAAGATAAGAGCAAGGATCTGGATATCGTTGATCTGAAACCTGCTGAAGAAAGGGTTGTTCAAAACTTTGTACAGTGGCCGGGGCAGTACCCGGGGACAGATTACTATTTCACAGGAATAGATGTTTCTAAGATACAGGGAGCAGAACCTCTGCCAGGTGATTGGGATCTGCGAAATAGTGAGGTAGAATAGGATGGTTAATATAAAAACAGATGAAGTACTGATTAAACTTGTTGAAAAGATGTATAATGAGCTCATTTCCGGAGAGGTACCTGAGCTGAAGTTATCCTCAAGGACCAAGGACAATATAGTATTTGATCAGTCTATGAATGTTTGGAAATATGGAGGTTCCTACGTATCCAGAAGTGCAAAGACCACTGACGGTGCCCAGTTCATGGCAAAGGCACTCTATACCATAGAATTCATTATGGATATGATAAAGAGTCAGAAATCTTCAACTCTCAGGGAAATGTACTACATATCCGAAGGATGGAAGGATTATAAATTTCATACTCAGGACGAATCGAATATGCTTGCGGAAGACCTTGAGGTCATTACAACGCTGATGCGTGAAGATTTTAAATTGAGGCCTGAAGAGAATGGAGCAAGCGTAATAGGAAATATTACTATAGAAGAGAAGAACAGAAAGGGCGAATTCAAGAGAATCAACTGCCGTGATGATGTTGGCGATGCAGGGTATACCATTCCATATAACGTGGAGAAGGACAAGGTCAAGCTCATATCCCATGATGCCGATTTCATTCTTGCCATAGAAACAGGAGGAATGTTTGACAGGCTTGTTGAAAATGGCTTTGACGAGGATTTTCGGTCTGTACTTGTTCATCTCAAGGGCCAGCCCGCAAGAAGCACAAGGAGACTACTTAAACGCCTTAATAATGAACTTGGCTTACCTGTTTTTGTGTTTACCGATGGGGATCCATGGTCGTTCAGAATATTTGGATCAATCGCATATGGTGCTATTAAAACTGCACACATATCTGAATGGCTGGCGGTACCGGCAGCTGAGTTCATTGGAATAACTGCATCGGATATAATCAACTATGATTTGCCTTCAGATAAGCTAAGCGACAAGGATGTTTCCGCGCTGAATTCGGAGCTTGAGGACCCACGTTTCTCCACTGAATTCTGGAAACAGGAGATCGAAACAATGCTTCAAATGGGAAAGAAGGCTGAACAACAGGCTCTGGCAAAGTACGGTCTGGACTTTGTCACTGAAAAATACCTTCCTGACAAACTTTCAGATGTTCTCTGATCTCAGCATATTTAGAATCAAGCGCAATAAATAATAAATGTGAATAAAGCAAGGTAATCTATACCGCGAATCTATTACTTAATATGAGCATTCTGGATTTCTTCAGAGACCCTGTAGAACTCAAAGAACTGGAACCAGATGAGATTCAGCGGATGAAAGGAGAGCAATCCACAGTTCTTATTGATGTGAGGACAAAGATGGAATATAATTCTGGCCACATCGAGGGTATAAAAAATATTCCCCTTGGAGAATTGAAACGACATTTAAAGGAATTTGATGATGAAAAGCATTATATTCTTGTGTGTGCAACCGGTCACAGAAGCAGAGCGGCTGCAAACAAGCTTGTTAGAAACAACATCAAGAACGTGAGCCATCTTAAAAGCGGCATGCGTGCATGGAAATCCAGTGGCAAGAATATTGTGAAGGATTGAGTGTTCATTGCCTCTTAAATGTGGCCCTTATAAATTCCTTTTCTTCCCTCAGCGTTAAATTTAGACCAAGATCTTTGCCAATTTCTTTGAACTGAGAAGCTCTCATCAAATGGCTTGAGGCCATCTTTTTCTTGAATGAATCGTCGTTGACCATTTCATATATATTGAAAGATCCACCTTCATTTAGATGATCCATAATACCGGGAATGCATTGAACCCGATCCTTCCAGTGATGGAATGAGAGTGATGTGTATATGAGATCATATTTTTCATTTTCCGGAAGTTCCCTGCAGCTTCCCCCAATGTATTTTATCCTTTGGTTGACCTTCTTCCCTGAGGCTTTTTTTGAACTCACTTTCCTCATTGATGGTGAAGGATCAAGGCCGGTTCCGGTAAAATCTTTCTTTTCCACGGCAAGCGTGTTCAATATCTTTCCATTTCCGGAACCTATATCCAGAATGGTTTTGAATTCATGCTCTTTAAGATCATCTATAACAAATCTGTGAAAATGCCTGAATGTTGGAATTAGAGCTGATAGCACATAAAGCCTCGAAGAAATGAAACCAAATTTTTCTTCCCCTTCCTCATAATAGTCCTTAACCTCAGCCATTCATATAGATATTGGCAAGACTTAATAATATTCCCCTGAAAAACCTTTAAAGAAGGATCTATCAACGTAAATACACGTCAAAGTCGTTTGCACATGTATGGCCCAACCCTTTCATAGCCAAATTTCCTGAAGTATTCCCTGACTCCTATTCCGCTTATGACCAGGATTCTCTCCATATTCCATTCATCCCTGCTAATTTTTTCAGCCTCCTCCAGAAGACTCCTGCCTATCCCTCTGTGCTGGAATCCTTCCCCGGTTCTCTGACCCACAGGAACCACATTTCCAAGAACCTTGATCTCCCTGATTATGGAGGAGCCTTCCATTTCGCTTCTGTGAGATTTGGGGGATGGCTTTCTCAATCTTATGAAACCTGATATATCGTTATGTGAGTTTTCGAAACTCAGGAATATTTCTTTTGAACCCGATGCTTTATATTCTCTTCTTATCAACCTGAAGTCACCCGATTTAACGGCTCTTACCCCAACTTCTCTTCCCCTGATCTCCTGAGATTCCTTACCCTCCATAGAAAGCTGCGATTCCACCAGATTCCTGAGATCACTCCTCTTAACCCCTGCCTCTATGAATTTTACCGGTATATCTCTCTGCATCCTCTGAACCCTGACCCATGGGGGCATCTCCTTCATAAATGTGGATATAAGGGTGACAGCGGTATCGGTATCCATTGGTACATACTCACCGTTTTTCCACATATTGTAAAGCTTTGTGCCTTTTACAACAAGCGTTGGATAGATCTTGAGCATATCTGGCATGTAGTCCTCGTTTGACATCATCTCTCTGAAGCTCTTCAGATCATCGTCGTATGAGGCGCCGGGCATCCCTGGCATAAGATGATATACAATCTTGAAGCCTGCATCCCTGCTCAACTGCGTGGATTTTATTATTTCGGAAGTTCCGTGCCCTCTCATGTTCAACTTCAAAACGCGATCATTAATGATCTGTGCACCCAGTTCAACTTTGGTTGAGCCGTAATCAAGAGAAAGATCAATCTCCTTTTCAAAGAACCAGTCAGGTTTTGTTTCAACTGTGAGGCCAATACACCTTCTTCCTGCCGTTTCATTGTATTTCATTGCCGCTTCCAGACTTTCAGCTACAAATCCATTCATGGCATCGATGCAGCCTTTCACATAAGATTCCTGATATTCCCTGGTTCTTGCCGTGAAAGTTCCACCCATTATAATGAGATCAACCTTGCTTGTATCGTGACCTATGGTCTCTAGCTGTTTAAGACGGTTGAATACAATATTGTAAGGATCATACTGATTTGCCCGTCCCCTCAGGGCAGATGGTTCATAGCCGGTATAAGCCTGGGGAGAGTTGTTTTCAATACCTCCCGGACAGAATATGCATCTTCCATGCGGGCATATTTCAGGTGATGTCATGGCTGCGACTACTGCAACTCCCGAAACCGTCCTGGTTGGCTTTATTCTCAACAGTTTCTTAAATTCATTGTTTATGGATGCTGTGTTCAAAATTTCACTGTCCGATGGGATGTGATCAAGAGAATATTTTCTTGAGAGCTGCAGCTTTAGAGCCTGAAGATCATCCTTGCTACTGATCTCTCCATTATTTATTTTAATGGAAACCTCATCGAAGAAATTCATTATGCCCATGGATGCTTAACCAATAATTAATTTTGTACCTTTCCCGGATTGGAATCCATGTTTTTAGTATTCGAAGATTGATTAATGTGTTCTGGTTTCTTTGCCCTTGCCTCCTTCTCGAAATAATAAATCATCATTCCAACTATGATTGTGATAAATCCCAGATATATCGCCCTTACCCCAAGAGCATACATTATGAGTAGGGAAAGAAGAACTGATACTATTTGCACATATGGATAGAGCGGTGAGGAGAATTCCCCCTTTACTTTCCTGTGCCTCAATATTACCACAAACAATCCTGTAAGCGCATATGAAAAAATTACACCGAAATTGGAGGCCAGGGCTATGATCTGCACATTCCCGAGAAAGAGAGCTACTATGGCCAGTGCTCCTATTAATATTACGGCCTTTCTCGGAGAATCTTTGTGTCTACCCTGTATCCATTCCGGAAGAACTTTATCTTCGCTCATCTGAAGAAGTGTTCTTGAACCCGCAACTATGAGTGAAACGGTTACTGTAAAGGTTGCTATAATTGCTACAACCGCTATGGCATAACCTACGAATACAGGCGCATTGCTGAAATGTAACGCGTTTGTCAAAGGATCAGCAGAAATCGAATAGTTCTGCCATGGCATCAGGGCTAACATACCGGTAACCACAAGAATGTAGAGCACTGTGCTGACCACAAGGGCAAATATAATTGCAAATGGGACGTTTTTTGATCCATTCTTAACCTCAGGGGTAAGAGTGGCAATTGTGTTGAATCCCGAATAGGCAAAGAAACTTAGCGAAGCGGCAACGATTATGCTTTCGAATCCCATTGGGGCCAGCGGTGTGAATCTGGAGACCTCCCACTTACCGTAAAGAATGGAAACTATGATAAATAGAACGAGACCCGCTACAGTTAATATCACAAGGTATTTTTCCACCCTTGCCACTGCGGATATACCCACATAATTGAGAAATGTGGCGAAGGCAATCATACCGGCAGCAGCTATTATGACAAAATAATATGGCAGAGAGAAGAATGAAAGGAGATATGCTCCGAATCCCAGAGCTACTGCAGATGCAGCGATTGAGTATGATATGCTTCTCAGCCAGCCTACCATGAAACCTGCAGAATCTCCCATGGTCTCCTTTGCAAATGAATAAAGACCCCCGTGTGTAATGATTTTGGAAGAAAGTTCAGCACTGTTCAGTGCAATGGTTAAAGCAAGAACCGCTGTAATGGCAAATGCTATAAGTGCACCTGGCCCGGCATCATATATTGTTGTACCGGCCAAGACAAATATCCCTGCTCCTATGATATTTCCCAATCCTATGGCAGAGGCTTCCCATTTGCTCAGTTTCTTTTCCATTATGAGAATTGTATGGTTTTATTCTTAATTATATTACCCACAATTCTCCGCTATCTAAGACCATTTCAACTAAAATTGCTATGGATTATCATAGAACATCATATCCCCCAGGGTTGCATTTTCCAATATACTATTCCTGATATCATAGGATAATTTTAACACGCTGAAAATGCTATACATGCATGGCAATTGGTCTGGATATTGAAACGGTTGACATAATATTACCTGAAGGTTGCAGTATAATTCTTGGACAGTCGCATTTTATTAAAACAGTGGAAGACCTTTATGAAATAATAATAACTTCCAATCCAAAGGCAGAATTTGGAATAGCTTTCTCTGAAGCATCAGGCCCAAGACTAATCAGGCGGGAAGGAACGACACTGGATTTAACTGAACTTGCCATCAAAAATCTCATGGCAATATCGGTCGGGCATGTTTTCCTCATAATGCTCAGAAATATCTTTCCAATAAGTGTTTTAAATCAGATAAAACAGTGTCAGGAGATAGTTAATATATATGCTGCAACATCGAACCCGGTAAAGGTTCTGGTAGCCAGAGATCATCAACAGGCTGCCATCCTTGGTGTTATGGATGGTTTTTCCCCACTTGGTGTTGAGACAGACGACAATGTCAGGGAAAGAATGAAATTCCTGAGAAATATAGGGTATAAAAAATAGGACCCGTAGTGTAATGGATTATCATATGGGTTTCCGGAGCCCATGATCCGGGTTCGAATCCCGGCGGGTCTGCTCAATCCGTAATAACCCTGAAAACCAGTGCCCGGTTTGGATCAATTCAAGGTAAGAGCGGTGATGAATGACAGCAAATGAGAAAGAGAACCATCAGGAAACAATCAAGAGGCTTGAGTCCCGTGAAAGTGGCCTTTCGGAAGATGAGGCAGTTCAACGACGAGAAAAGTATGGATTCAATTCCATAGAAGAGATCAGGACACCTGCAATAATAAAATTCCTGAAGAAGTTATCAGGTCCTGTTCCATGGATGCTGGAAATAACCGCCATAATAACCTATTTTCTTGGAAAGTATATTGATACGTATATCATTCTTGCTCTTCTGGTTTTCAACAGCTTAATAACCTTCTTTCAGGAGTCCCGGGCGACTGATGCCGTTGAATTACTTCGGAAAAAGATCAATGTCAATGCCAGAGTATTGAGGAATTCCGTATGGAAGCAGGTTCCCGCTTCTGAACTTGTGCCCGGCGATATAATTCATGTGAGAATGGGCGATATTGTTCCGGCTGATGTGAAGATAATCAGTGGTATTGTGGATTCTGATCAGTCAGCTCTCACGGGAGAATCAAACCCTGTAAGGAGAAAGGCCGATGAGGATATCTACTCAGGGTCTGTGCTGAAGAAAGGTGAAGCAACCGGCATCGTAACGGCTACCGGTTCAGACACATACTTTGGAAAGACAACAGAACTTGTGAAAAAGGCCGGATCTGAATCACATCTTGAAAAGCTCATCCTGTCCATTGTGAAATATCTCGTGATCATAGACGTTGGCCTAGTAGCATTGCTTCTCATATTTTCAAGCATATATTCCATATCATATGCTGATACCATACCGTTTGCCCTCGTTGTTCTAATTGCATCGATCCCGGTTGCTCTTCCTGCAACGTTCACCATAGCTACTGCCATTGGTGCTCTGGATATGTCCAGAAGAGGTGCGCTTGTCACCAGACTTTCTGCTGTAGAAGATGCAGCTTCAATGGATACCATATGCTTTGATAAAACCGGAACCTTAACACAGAATAAACTCTCTGTAACTTCACCAGTGCCATATGGATGCACATCAGAGAAGCTCATACAGGCTGCAATGCTTGCCTCAGATGAATCAAGTCAGGATTCCATTGATCTTGCAATAATTCAGTATGGAAAGGAAACTAATGTTGATATTAGCGGCTTTAAGGTAACCGAATTTATTCCATTTGATCCATCCAGAAAAAGAACCGAGTCAAAGGTGCTTAAAGATAACTCCCAGATTTCCATTGTGAAAGGTGCCCCGCAGGTTATTTTGAGTTTATGCAGGGATGTTGATACAAAAAGTGTAATGGAAAATGTTGTGGATCTTGCCCACAGGGGATATAGAACCCTGGGTGTTGCTGAGTCAACTGATAATCATTATGAATTTCTTGGACTTATCCCGTTGTTTGATATTCCACGACCTGACTCGGGCCAGCTGATTACCAAACTGATGGATCTTGGAATTTCTGCCAAGATGGTCACTGGAGATTCGACTGCGATTGCCAGTGAGATCGCCTCAAAGGTTGGAATAGGGTCAAGAGTCTGCATCTCCTCTGATGTAATACAGGGAAAACAGCACATTGATTCCTGTGATGTCTTTGCCGAGGTCTTCCCAGAGGATAAATATGAAATAGTTAAACTCCTGCAGAAAGAAGGCCACATAACAGGAATGACAGGCGATGGAGTTAACGATTCACCTGCCCTGAAACAGGCAGAAGTTGGAATAGCAGTTGCTTCTGCCACAGATGTGGCAAAGGCTTCTGCAAGTATTGTTTTGACTCATGAAGGAATAACAGATGCTGTGAGTGCCGTTGAGGATGGTCGAAAAATATACCAGAGAATGCTCACATATACCCTTAACAAAATTATTAAAACAGTTCAGATAGCCATATTCCTCACTGTTTCATTCCTCATATTCAGATATCTTGTAACAACTTCATTTGAAATAATTCTGCTCCTGTTTGCCAACGACTTTGCCACCATGTCCATTGCAACAGATAATGTGAGATTTTCAAGCAAACCGGAAAGATGGGATGTAAAATCTCTGGTTGGATCGTCCTTAAGCCTTGCTATGCTCATAGTGGTGGAATCATTTATCATTCTTCTCATTGGAATGCATTTGAGTCTCTCCGTTGACCAGATTCATACGTTCATATTTGACATGCTTGTATTTTCCGGTCAGTTCACCATATATATGATCAGGGAAAGAGGGCACTTCTGGAGCTCCAGACCCGGAAAGTATCTGATTATTGCATCCGTCGGAGATATTCTTGTAATAACTGCAATGTCATCAGCAGGTATCCTTGTCACAGCAATACCCATACTGTATGTGGGGATAGTGCTCATCATAACATTTGTCTCCATGGCTCTCATAGATCCATTGAAAAACGCAATATTCAGGCATTATAAGATTTAAAATATATATGAATTCAAAATTCAAATAGGCGCATTTATCCTAATGCGTCAGGCGATTTTCTCTTGTACTTTTTTCTTCAAATAAAAATTATCTCACTATGAGAACTGAAACAGGAGAGTTTGCAGAAACTCTTTCAGACACAGAACCCATGAATATTCCTTTGGCAAATCCATGTTTTCTCGTTCCCATCACGATAAGCCCCGCTTTATATTCTTCAACAGCCGCAATTATGATTGAAACTGGATCTCCAACTCTCACAGATCCATGGACATTTTTTGCTCCCTTATTTTTCAATGAGGTTACCATTCTTTCAATTTTATTTCTTGAAGACTTCAGAACATCTTCCTCCTCTTCCTGAAGAATTTCCGTTGTCCCGGTTGTATCTCCAATGGGGGCAAAATATGGCTTTACAACGTGTATGAGGTGAATTGTCGTATCAAGATTCCTATCAATAAGAGCCATTGCAAATTCAACGGCCTTTTCAGATTCCTCTGAAAAATCAACAGCGACAATTATATTTTTCATCTTTTCTTCAATATTCATGCCAATCACCTTTTCTTTTACATATTAGTAAGGCGAGTGAGATTAATAAGATTACATCTTTCAGTGTTAGGCAGATAACAACTCATTTAACTATGATGAAAACGGAATAATATTTTTCATCGTCTGTCCAAACCTTCTCCACCTTAAAACCTGCCTGTTCCGCAATGTGTGAAAATCCTTCTATGGTGAATTTATAGGAGTTTTCGGTGTGTATCAGTTCATTCTTTCTGAATCCTATTTTCTCTCCACCAATGTTCGTTTCAAAGTTCTCCAGAACCTTCAGGTACATCTCTAATCTTCCTTTTTCAGAGTTAAAATTGGCATAGTGCTGAAACAGGCTCGGTGAAAGATCAGAGCCAAGCTCTCTGTTGATTCTTGTGATAAGATTTAAGTTGAAAGCCGCAGTGACGCCTTTGCTGTCGTTGTATGCCCTGTTAATGATTGCGGGATCATTTATCAGATCAGCTCCTATAATAAGACAATCCCCAGTTTCTACTGTTTCATGGGCATTCCTAAGAAAATGCAGGAGATCATCAGGCTCAAAATTTCCTATGGATGAACCGAGGAATAATACCGTCCGTCTGGAGAATTTTTCAATGTCCGGTATTCTGATGGGCTTTGTGAAATCTGCAGAGATTGCCATTATGGAAAGCTGATCATACTGGTTTAGGAGTTGATTCACCGATGACTGCATATAAATTGTTGAAATGTCGATTGGAATATAATATGCTATCCCTTTGCAATGATCCAGAATAATGCTTATTTTTCTGAGGTTTGCACCTCCATATTCGATCAGTGCTGAGTTTTCACCTATGATACCACAAATTTCATTTATATGATCCCTGAGGATGGATATCTCCTTCTCTGTGGGATAATACTCCTGAAGTTTTGTTATCTCGTCGAATAGTTGAGAACCGGATTTGTCATAAAAAAACTTTGGTGAAATATGTTTGGGTGTTTCCCGAAGCCCTCTGAAAAGTTCTGGTTTCAAATTTTCTTCTACCTTTTTATATTCATAAAATTTAAGCCTGCTCGATTCGATGGCCAATTTAATCCCTCGCAAGCCGAATTCCAGACATTTGCCATCTCTTTTCCGGGTGGTAAAAATTTCTGTATGTGTTCCTGAAGTGACTCATTGGAGTGATGCAGGACCCACCCCTGAGAACGAACTGCCCTGACATGAATTTGAAGTTGTATTCGCCCAAGTTCCCCTCCAGTGGCTTACCACCGGGATAAGGAAGATACGCACTTGAAGTCCACTCCCATACGTCACCAAACAGCTTTTCAATATGATTTGATCCATTGCCCTGAGATATTGGGGACAGGTAAAAGTTCTCCATAAAATTTTGAGAATTATCTATTTTCAAATCGAATCCTGCAACTTCAAGCTCCTCCTCCCGAGGTAATCTTGAACCTTTCCATTTTGCGAAAGCGTCGGCTTCATAATAGGATATATGAGATACTGGTTCTTCTTTATCAATTTCCTCAAATCCCGATAATTTGAATATCTTATACCCGTCCTCTGATTTTATCCAGTATAATGGTGTAGAAATGTTTTCAGTCTGAATGAAATTCCAGCCTTCTGAAAGCCAAAATTCTGGTTTACTGTAGCCCCCTTCCTCAATGAATTCCATGAATTCCCCATTTGAAACCGGAAATTTCTGGAGCTTAAAGTCCTCCAGATACACCTTATGTTTTGGAGTCTCGTTATCAAAGGAGAAACCATTACCGGAATAGCCAATTTCTTTTGTGCCGCCATTGAATTGAATCCATTCCTGTGAACCTCTTTTCGAAGCCTTACTTTTTTCGCAGGATATTGAATCCTTCCACCGTTGATATAAGAAGCTGCCTTAATGTCCATCAAAAGAAGTTCCTGATGCTGTTGCTCATGATTTATACCAAGCTCTACCAGTTTTAGGAATTCAGGGTCCTTTCCAGTGTTTGACTTAAGCAATTCAGAGATGGCATTGGTCACCATGTTTCTGTATTCATAAGTTTCCTTTACGAGAGGTCTTGACATAATACCCCTCATATTCTTTGACAGGTATTTTCCAAGAGTTTCATAATATGAATTAAAGATGAAATCAACATCTTTTCCTTTTATCGTATTTTTTCCCATATATTTTCTGATGATGAACCTGTCAAAAAACCATGAAGTGTGCCCCAAATGCCATTTTGCCGGGCTTGAATCGTCTGTTGCCTGAATAACGTAGTCTTCAATTTCGAGAGGTTTTGCAAGATTTTCAGTAACTCTTCTTACTTCACTGAATTTGGTTATAATAGAATTTATTTTAACGGAATCTGATGAATTGGTTTTCTGCATGAGCTTATAATCTGTGTTAATCCATAAAAACCTTTTTACTGAAATTTGGATGGGATTTCAAATATACTGCTAAATTGTTAATTTTTGTCGAATCTCTTTGGTTTAGTGGGGGTAAATGAATCCCATTTTTCTTCTCAATACAGCCTGTATTTGAGCCTAAAACTCTTAATTCTCACTGATTGGTCCATTCATTATTCAATCTGGTCTCAGAACAGCTATATTGCTTCATCCAGGTAGACTTGTATTCCTTTGCTTACCCCCAGAATGTTAAAGCGATCCTTTTTGTCTTACCGATCCAACCGATGCAAAGTCTAAATATGTTTAAGATTTAGCCCATTAAGGGTCTGTGGGGTAGCCTGGTATCCTTCCAGCTTCGGGAGCTGGAAACTCCGGTCCAAATCCGGGCAGACCCA